>WLLG01000069.1 GCA_009700815.1 Actinomycetota bacterium | reverse complement strand
TCAGGTCGCCGATGACATCTCCCATGTACTCCTCTGGGGTCACGACCTCTACGGCCATGATGGGTTCGAGTAGCACTGGTGTGGCTTTACGGACGGCTTCTTTGAAGCCCATCGTGCCAGCAATCTTGAATGCCATTTCTGAAGAGTCAACGTCGTGGTAGTCGCCATCAAGCAGGCGGACCTTGATGTCCACCATGGGGAAACCGGCGAGCGTACCCGTGGTCATTGCATCGGAAACACCGTGGCCGACAGAAGGGATGTATTCCTTCGGAATTCGACCACCAGAAATTTCGTCTGCGAACTCGTAACCACCGCCGGGGCCGGAGGGCTCGATGGCAATGATGATCTTGGCGTACTGACCTGTTCCACCAGTCTGCTTCTTGTGCAGGTAGGTGTGGCTGTCAATGACCTTGGTGATGGTTTCACGGTAGGCAACCTGGGGCTTACCCACTGTTGCTTCTACTCTGAACTCTCGCATCATGCGGTCAACGAGGACCTCGAGGTGCAACTCGCCCATGCCCGAAATCAGGGTCTGACCAGTTTCTTCATCGGTCTGAACCCGGAAGGTGGGGTCTTCTTCAGAGAGCGAATACAAAGCCTTAGACATTTTGTCCTGATCAGCCTTGGTCTTGGGCTCTACAGCAACCTGGATAACGGGGTCAGGGAACTCAAGGGATTCGAGTACAACCACGTCGTTCGGATCACTCAGCGTGTCACCAGTGCGTGTGTCTTTCAGGCCGATTCCGGCAACGATGTCTCCGGCGTAGACCGCATCTTGCTCGATCTGCTCATTGGCATGCATTTCGAGCACTCGCCCAATGCGTTCTTTGTTGCCTGAGCGGCTGTTGTAGACGGTGCCGCCCTTGTCCAGCTTGCCGGAGTACACACGGAAGTACGTGAGCTTTCCAACGTGAGGTGCCGTCATGATCTTGAATGCCAGCGCCGAGAAGGGCTCATCAGAAGAAGGCTTACGCTCAACCTCTTCACCCTTTTTGTTGGTGCCGACTACTGGAGGCAACTCTGCGGGCGAGGGCATGTACCAGCACACTGCGTCAAGCAGTGGCTGAACACCCTTGTTCTTGAATGCAGTGCCGTTCAGCACGGGGACGACCCCATGATGGATGGTTGCGTCACGCAGTGCTGCACGGATCTCTTCAGGAGAGATCTCTTGCTCGTTCAGGTACTTCTCCATGATCGTGTCGGAGGTCTCTCCGAGCACGTCCATGAGCGCATCGCGATATTCCTCAGAGAGTTCTTGCAGGTCTTCTGGGATGTCTACAACTTCCCAGCTAGCCCCAAGCTCCTCGCCATCCCACACCCATGCCTTCATGGTGATGAGATCGACGATGCCTCGGTAATCGCCCTCGGCGCCGATCGGCAACTGAATAACTGCCACGTTTGCTTGGAGGCGATCCTTGATCGAGGCCAAGGAAGCATAAAAATCTGCCCCGGTGCGGTCCATCTTGTTGATGAAACACATGCGAGGGACTTTGTAGTTGTCAGCCTGGCGCCACACGGTCTCTGTTTGTGGCTCTACGCCGGCTACGCCGTCGAACACCGCAACGGCGCCATCTAGCACTCGAAGCGAACGCTCAACCTCTACCGTGAAGTCGACGTGGCCAGGAGTGTCGATGATCTGGATCCTGTGCTCAATCTTGTTGAGCGTGTCTGTCCAAAAAGCAGTGGTAGCAGCGGACGTGATCGTGATACCACGCTCCTGCTCTTGTTCCATCCAGTCCATGGTGGCAGCGCCCTCATGAACCTCACCGATTTTGTACGTCTTGCCTGTATAAAACAGGATCCGCTCAGTGGTCGTTGTTTTTCCAGCATCGATGTGAGCCATGATGCCGATATTGCGTGTTCGGTCGAGTGGAAACTGAGCCATCATTCATCTCGCGGTGTTCTAGGTCGGACGGACATTCGGACTGATTTATCTTCAACAACTTCGGTTGTTCCTCGTCCGATTAGCAGACAAAGAACGGTGGAGCGGTACCGGCAACGGTGGAGTAGGGCCGGCACTAGTGGAGCATTGCCAGCAATAGCGGGGAATTACCAGCGGTAATGGGCGAAGGCCTTATTGGACTCTGCCATCTTGTGCAGGTCTTCTTTGCGCTTCATGGATGCTCCAACACCGTTGCTTGCATCCATCAACTCATTTGCAAGACGCTCGGCCATGGTGCGCTCACGCCGCTGACGTGAGTAACCCACGAGCCAGCGAATGGCCAGGGTGTTTGAGCGGCGAGGCCGAACCTCTACTGGCACCTGATACGTGGCGCCACCAACACGACGGCTACGAACCTCGAGTTGCGGCTTGCAATTATCTACAGCTCGCTTGAGCGTCGCAATTGGCTCGTCGCCAGTCTTTTCTTCAACCAAGGTCAAAGCGTCATAGACGATTTTCTCGGCTGTGGAGCGCTTGCCGCGCTGCATGATCTTGTTGACTACCTGCGTAACGAGTACTGACCGGTAGACCGGATCAGGCAAAAGTTCGCGTCGTGGGGCTGGACCCTTACGGGGCATATCAGGACTCCTTCTTGGCGCCGTAGCGGGAACGTGCCTGCTTACGACCACGCACACCCGAAGTGTCGAGCGTGCCGCGGATGATTTTGTAACGAACACCTGGAAGGTCTTTCACACGACCACCGCGAACAAGCACAATGCTGTGCTCCTGCAGATTGTGATCTTCACCAGGGATATAGGCCGTGACCTCGATACCGCTCGACAGGCGCACACGGGCAACCTTGCGCAGTGCCGAATTGGGCTTCTTTGGAGTCGTGGTGAACACGCGGGTGCATGTGCCACGGCGCTGTGGCGCGCCTTTCAGGGCCGGCGTCGACTCTTTGCGTCGCTTGCTCTGACGGCCCTTGCGGACCAACTGCTCAATCGTGGGCACGGTAAAACCTCTGTACTTCTTTCAACGACGGATGAGGGCAGGCCGAGTCACGGAAATCCGTCTGACCCGTGTTCGTACGGCGCGAATGAACGCAGCCAACGGCCGAACAGACACTCTACGACCCGAGTGCTAGCACCTGCAAACAGAGATGCATACAAAAACTGCAAACGGGCCGACCAGATGGCCCGCCCGTTGCAGAAACTCTTGTGGAAACAGGTCGAAACCGGCTCCCAGACTACCGAACTGACTAACCCTCGGAAGCCTCTTCGGCTCCGGGGAATTCGATGATCTTGGCATCCGAGTCGTTCTCTTCAACTTCCGCCACCACTACCTCGGGGGCCTGGATGGTTGTTCCAGGCAAGGTTGCCAGGAACTCCGCACCAGAGAAATCCGAGGATGAATCCTCGTCCTCAGAGGAGTAGAACTCAAGTGGCTGATAGGCAGGAGCAAACGGCTCGATCTCTTGATAGCGATGCATGCCAGTTCCAGCAGGGATCAACTTGCCAATGATGATGTTTTCCTTCAGACCAATCAGGCCGTCAGACTTGCTCTCGATTGCTGCTTCGGTGAGCACACGGGTGGTCTCTTGGAAGCTCGCTGCAGAAAGCCAAGAATCTGTTGCCAAGGAGGCCTTGGTAATACCCATCAATTCGGGTCGGCCCTCGGCTGGCTTCTTGCTTTCTTGCACGAGGCGCTTATTGACATCGGCAAACACACGCTGATCTACGCGCTCACCGGGCAAGAAATCTGACTCACCTGGCTCTTGAACAGCGACACGACGAGTCATCTGACGCACGATGAGCTCAATATGCTTATCGTGAATCGATACACCCTGATCGCGGTAGACCCGCTGCACCTCTGCTACGAGGTACTGCTGCACAGACCGAACGCCCTTGATCTCAAGCAATTCCTTGGGATCTCGTGGTCCTTCAACAATAGGATCACCAGCGTTGAGTTCGTCTCCGTCTTTGACCTGGAGCTTACGTTCGCGCTCAATGGAATAGACATCTTCATCACCATCGTCGCCGATGACGGTCACAGTGTGAACCTTGCCGTCTTCTTCTTCGATGCGGACTGTTCCAGAGGTGCGTGCAAGCACGGCCTTGTTCTTGGGGCTACGAGCTTCGAAGAGCTCAACCACTCGTGGAAGACCACCAGTGATATCGCCACTTGCTCCAGCCACACCACCGGTGTGGAAGGTACGCATCGTGAGCTGTGTTCCAGGCTCTCCAATGGACTGCGCAGCAATTACGCCGACGGCCTCACCGGGTTCGATAGTTTTGCCAGTAGCCAAGGACGTGCCATAGCTAGCGGCAGAGATTCCGCGCTCGCTATCGTCCGTAAGCGGAGACAACACCCGCACCTCGGTGAATCCGGGGTCATCGCGCATGACTCCCATCTCGTAATCACCGATCTCGGTTCCCTTGGGAATGACAGTACCGAGCAGTTCATCTGCTTTGCTCAGTTTGACATCCTCGGCCAAAGTACGGCTGTACAGGCGTGTCTCTAGGTAGAAGCGCTTGCCGGCCTCATCAGGACGGACGTCGTCGATGATGGTGCTTCGAACTGGCCCGGACTCATCAAGTGGGTTCCGATCATTGATGATCAGTTCCTGAGACACGTCCACGAGGCGGCGGGTCAGATAGCCCGAGTCCGCTGTACGAAGGGCCGTATCTACAAGGCCCTTTCGTGCACCTGGAGTAGCAATGAAGTACTCAAGGACCGACAGACCCTCACGGAAGTTTGACTTGATGGGTCGAGGGATCATGTCGCCACGTGGGTTCGCCACTAGGCCTCGCATGCCCGCAATCTGGCGGACCTGCATCATGTTTCCTCGAGCACCCGAGCCCACCATCATGTCGATGGGGTTGAACTTGGTTGCCGTTAGTTCTGCCTGCATTGCCGCAGTCACCTCGGTGGTGGCTGTGGTCCAGATCTCGATTTCCTTCTGCTTGCGCTCACCGTCGGTGATGATTCCCTTGCGGAACTCCTTCTCGACCTTATCGGCCTTGATTTCGTAGCCGTCAAGGATCTCGTACTTGTTCACCGGAGTGGACACGTCGTTGATCGAGATGGTGAGGCCTGAACGCATGCCGTAGTTGAAGCACAAGGACTTGATCTGATCCAGCGACTTTGCAGCCACTGCCTTGGGGAATTCGATTGCAAGACGATCGACGATTGCGCCCATCTCTTTCTTGCGCACTGGCGAGTCGAAATACTCATATCCAAGAGGAAGCGCCCGGTTGAAGAGCAGACGACCAGCAGTCGTCTTCTTGTAGACAGCAGCTTTGCCATTGGCAGGAGTCTCAATGAGTTCGAGATACTGATGGCCGTCACGCTTGCCACCTCGATACTCAATCATTGCGTGCAGGCCGATTTCGCCGGCCTCGAGGGCACGCTCAATCTGATCCATGCGTCGGAACACACGTCCCTCACCAAGTTCGCCGGAAGCATTCTCGGTTAGGTAGAACGCACCGATGATCATGTCCTGAGTAGGCGTCACGAGCGGCTTGCCGTTTGCTGGGCTGAGCATGTTATTTGCGCTCAACATCAGGACTCGGGCTTCCGCCTGTGCCTCTTCAGACAGAGGAAGATGAACTGCCATCTGATCGCCGTCGAAGTCGGCGTTGAAGGCAGTACATACAAGTGGGTGGATCTGAATTGCCTTGCCCTCAACGAGGACTGGCTCGAAGGCCTGGATACCAAGACGGTGCAGCGTGGGAGCACGGTTCAGCAGCACAGGATGTTCTTTAATGACATCCTCGAGCACGTCCCAGACCTGTGGCTTGCGACGCTCGACCATGCGCTTGGCTGACTTGATGTTCTGGGCCAGTTCTTTGTCGACAAGGGCCTTCATTACGAAGGGCTTGAACAACTCAAGTGCCATGAGTTTGGGCAGACCACACTGATGCAGAAGCAGCTTGGGTCCGACCACAATCACGGAACGGCCTGAGTAGTCCACTCGCTTGCCGAGCAGGTTCTGACGGAATCGACCTTGCTTGCCCTTGAGCATGTCAGAGAGCGACTTCAGCGGACGATTTCCTGGTCCAGTGACGGGGCGTCCACGACGGCCATTGTCAAAGAGTGCGTCAACTGCCTCTTGCAGCATTCGCTTTTCGTTGTTGACGATAATCTCGGGTGCGCCAAGGTCAAGCAGGCGCTTGAGGCGGTTATTACGGTTGATCACCCGGCGATACAGGTCGTTCAAGTCTGAGGTGGCAAAGCGTCCACCGTCGAGTTGAACCATGGGACGCAAGTCCGGCGGAATCACTGGAACGACATCAAGGATCATGGCCCGAGGATCATTGACCCTGTGGCCCGAATCGGGGTCACGACGGTTGAAAGCAGCAACAATCTTGAGTCGCTTGATTGCCTTCTGCTTGCGCTGAGCAGACAGAGCCTTGACACCCTCTTCGGGGTCGATGGCTGCTCGCAGCTTGATCTCTTCTTCGTCGAGATCGATGCGGTCGATCAGTTGCTTGATCGCTGCAGCGCCCATGCCGCCCTCGAAGTACTCGCCGTAGCGATCTTCAAGTTCACGCCAGAGCATTTCGTCTTCAAGGATCTTGCGCGGGTACAGGTCTTTGAACTCATCCCACACACGGTTGACGAGTTCGAGTTCGCTATCAAAGTCTTCGCGGATTGCTGCAAGGTCTTTGTCTGCAGCCTTGCGGCGAGCAGTGAGATCGGACTCTTTTGCACCATCTGCCTCTAGCTTTTCGAGCTCGGCTTCTAGTTCTTCGAGTCGCTTAGCTAGCTTGAGCTCACGGTCCTTATCGATGGCCTCACGCTCACCGATCAGGTCTGCTTCAAGGCTGGGAAGATCCTCGTGGCGCTTGTCCACGTCTACCCATGTGACCAAGTCGGCCGCAAAGTAGATGACCTTTTCAAGCTGCTTTGCCTTGAGCTCTTCACGAGCCTCGGTGCCGGACAGCAAGTAGGCAAGCCAAGAACGAGTACCGCGCAGGTACCAAATGTGAACCGCAGGGGCTGCGAGTTCTACGTGACCCATCCGCTCGCGACGAACCTTGGAACGGGTGACTTCAACGCCACAACGCTCGCAGATGATGCCGCGGAAACGAACACGCTTGTACTTACCGCAGTAGCATTCCCAGTCCTTTTGAGGGCCGAAGATCTTCTCGCAGAAGAGTCCGTCCTTCTCTGGCTTGAGTGTGCGGTAATTGATGGTCTCTGGCTTTTTTACTTCACCATTGGACCAGGTGCGGATTGCGTCGGCCGTAGCCAAACCAATACGGAGCTGGTCGAAGAGATTGACGTCAATCATGATTTCAGCCTCTCTCAGCGCCCGGCCTGGCGGCGGGCGTCATCCTCGTCGGTACCACGTTCTGGGCGAGACAAATCAATGCCAAGCTCTTCGGCGGCTCTAAAGAAGTCTTCGTCGAGTTCTCGCATCTTGATCTCTTCACCATTCTGCGAAAGCACTTCGACGTTTAGACACAGTGCCTGCATTTCCTTGATGAGCACTTTGAAGCTCTCTGGAATACCGGGCTCGGGGATGTTCTCCCCCTTGACGATTGCCTCGTACACCTTGACGCGGCCGAGGGTGTCATCGGACTTGATAGTCAGCAGTTCCTGCAGGCAGTAAGCGGCACCGTAGGCCTCGAGAGCCCACACTTCCATCTCGCCGAATCGCTGTCCGCCGAACTGGGCCTTACCACCAAGTGGCTGCTGAGTAATCATTGAGTACGGGCCAGTGGACCGAGCGTGGATCTTGTCGTCCACCAAGTGGGCCAGCTTCAAGATGTACTTGTAGCCAACTGTAATTGGGTTGTCGTAACGCTCTCCGGTGCGGCCGTTATACAGGGTGACCTTGCCATCTGAACCGATCAGGCGAGTACCATCCGCTGCTTCTGGATGCAGGTTCTCGAAGATCTTCTTAATGGTCGGGTGC
Source organism: Actinomycetota bacterium (assembly GCA_009700815.1). Classification (GTDB taxonomy): domain Bacteria; phylum Actinomycetota; class Acidimicrobiia; order Acidimicrobiales; family Microtrichaceae; genus IMCC26207. Next base: position 786 of record WLLG01000069.1, on the reverse strand, counting down.
TTGCCGGCCAGCTCAACTTCGTCCCATTTGGCGCCATCAAATACTGGCGTAGCCACGAGCGTGGCCGGACGGGTTGTAGGCCGGGTCTTGGTTTCGGTTCCGCGGATGGGATTTTCTCCAACCTCGGTGTTTCCGTCAGTCCAACCCCAACGGGCAGCCCAACCCAAGTGAGTCTCGAGTACCTGTCCAACGTTCATTCGTGAAGGCACGCCGAGCGGGTTCAAGATGACGTCTACAGGCGAGCCGTCCTCCATGAAGGGCATGTCCTCTGATGGCAAGATGGCCGAGATAACACCCTTGTTACCGTGACGCCCAGCGAGCTTGTCACCAACCGAGATCTTGCGCTTCTGAGCAACGAAGATACGGACGAGTTGATTCACTCCAGGCGGAAGCTCATGGCTGTCGTCACGGCTGAATACCTTGACGTCAATGACCTTGCCGACCTCGCCGTGAGGAACCTTGAGCGAGGTGTCTCGTACTTCACGAGCCTTCTCGCCGAAGATCGCACGCAGCAGACGCTCTTCTGGGGTGAGTTCGGTCTCTCCCTTTGGCGTGACCTTGCCCACGAGGACGTCCCCGGGGTTGACCTCGGCACCGACACGGATGATTCCGCGCTCGTCAAGGTCGGCCAGGATTTCCTCGGAGAGGTTCGGAATATCCCGAGTGATCTCTTCTGGGCCGAGCTTTGTGTCTCTTGCGTCGACCTCATGCTGCTTGATGTGAATCGAGGTGAGGACATCATCACGAACAATTCGCTCGTTCAAGATGATGGCATCTTCGAAGTTG
>WLLG01000068.1 GCA_009700815.1 Actinomycetota bacterium | reverse complement strand
TGTTTGGGCGCGGGCCCGTCGGGGCGACTACCAGCCCTCAGTGGCCGAGGTTGCGGCTTCTGGTGGCGACGCTCTTGAGGTGTTCCCTACGAAGACCTTGATGAGCGAGGTGAGCGTGAGGCTGCGAAAGGCCGGTAGGTCTCCGCTGAAGCACGGTTTGCGTGCAGTAAAAGTTACCGTTGGGCGACTCCGAGGAAGAGTGTCAACGTGAACAAATCAGTAACTCATGCAGCCCACCCAAAGGCTCGCTAGCTCAAAGAGTGTCATCTGGCTGCGCATAGTTGGCTTGGCACCTGGGCGCTTGTGTCGCGCTGCGATCTTGCTTGGCCTTGGAGCGTTCATTGCAGCGGCTTATCTGCCGGGATCAGTGGTTCCTGACACGCTAGACATGTGCGCTCAGGCAGTGTCGGGTGTCTACAACGATTGGCACTCCCCTGCGATTGCGGGACTGTGGGGGTTCTTCAACGCTCCAATAGAGGCCATTTTTCTATTGACGCTGACGTCGACGATCGTTGCGATTCACTTGATCCTCACCCGCTGGCTCAGGCCGTGGGTTGCGGTGGCATGTACCGCGGCCATCATGTTGTTCCCAGCTACGGTCGGTTGGATGGGCCACGTCGGCAAGGACGAGTGGTTCGCAGCAGCTTTCCTGCTCGGCACGGCATTGATTGCTCGCGCCGGCACCGAGCGCCGTGTTCGGTTGCGGCGGGCGCTGCTGCTCGGTGTCATGATCTGTTTCTGGCTCGCTATCGCTGCCAGAAAGAACGCGCTGTTGCCAGTGGGGGCTGCGTTGCTCGTGGCATGGCCTGTGCCCGGAACAATCTTTGGTCACTTACAAGGCCGCCCGCTTGTGCGCCGAACTCTGGCTGCAGGTGCTGTCTTGGTCCTGCTAGTGGGCTCGGTCTCGGTATTTACATCAGTAGTTGTGCGCCCTCGTGCGCTTCACCCGGAACAACAGGCATTCTTGTTCGATCTGACGGGGATCTCGCTTGATCAGGGCCAAATGCTATTCCCCCCGGATACCTTCCCGAGCGGCACAACACTGGCTGAGATCGACCAAGTTTATGATGAGAAGACTGGCGATGTGTTCTTCTTCGCTCCAGGCTCCCCAGCTAACCCATTCATGCCCGCAGAACAGGTCAGTGCTGTGAAAGAGAAGTGGCTTGAGGCTGTACTCAATCACCCGGATGATTACCTGAGTACTCGGCTGTCCTACACATCCGCCCTGCTTGGCATCTCGGGCCCCCACCCATACTGGAGTATCAACGACCCCGGATCGCTTCCGGCCAAATGGGGTTCGCCTTGCCGGGTGCCCAATCGAACCTTCCCCTCCCTACACGAACGGGTTCTCGAGCTTCTCTTGCGAGTTGAGCGAGGCAACCTCTTTAGGGCCTGGACGTTCTTGGTCATCTTGATCGCAGGCTCACTGTTGGCGGGTCTGCGAAAGGTGACCGAGGCGCGTGTCCTGTTGCTCGGCGGACTGCTGTTCTTCGCTGGAATTGCAGTCGCAGGTATTAGCCCCACCTTCCGGTACTCGTGGTTCGTTGCAGTCTGCGCTCTAGTCGCCGCAGCGCTTGCATTGCGCAGGATCCCCTTTGCCGCTCGTCCCGATCCGCCCGCTGAGCCACCCGTCTCGGTATCAGTGTCAAAGGCGACATGGTCAGACCCGAGTCGCACCTAGTGCAGCAGGTCCATGCCTACTGAGGAGCAGGGGTGCCTTTAAAGAAAACTACTGGTCCAAATGGGGTTGATTCTTGAAAGTTGCCCGTTGGCATGAACCCCGGGGCAAGCACCAGAAGTTCAGTTCCCGGCTCTGGCTCTGCGGCCAGTTCAGCTGAGCTCTTCTCGCTGACGGTGAAGCTCCAGCCGTTATCAACTAGTTGGTATTGCTGTCCCGTGAGCAAGTACGAGTAGCCAGAGAGGTCCGCTGCGTCGCTAGAAACTACTGCCCGTTTTGGAGATGCGCTGGTAGTGAGAAACGGTTCGAACGCAGCGCTGTACTGGTAGCTCTGGTGCATCTGAATTGCGTTGCGTGTTGCAGATACTGACCCCAAAACAACAGCTGCCAAGACAAGGCCGAGCAGCGCAGATCGCGAGAAATAGCATGCAATCCCCAAGAGCATGCACAGAACAATACTGATGGCGCTCCAACGCAGAATGTGAAGCCCCGTCCCGGCTCCAGACAGAACTGCAAGGCCGGCAATGGTCGGAGGAAAGGACTCGCTGAGTTCAATATGGGTGACTCGCCATCGCACTACAACAGCGAGAATCGTGGATATTGCAGCGGTAGTTGAGGTCAGGGCGAGCGCGGCCGCTTGAAGCGCAAGCTTCGACAAGGCGAGGAGACCAATTACAGACAGCACTGCGATGACGGCGTCGTTGTAGCGCCCATAGAACAGGTGGTCGTACCGCACGATCTCCCGAGGAGCGGTCATGTAGTACGAGGTCATGAGGAGGTTCGACAGGGCAAACGCACCAGCAAACATGGCTGCAAGTGAAACCGTGAGAGCGCGAGGAACGGCACTACTGCTGCGGTAGGAGAATCGAGCTAGGACTCCAATACCAAGCAGAGCCAGGCCACAACTCGACACGGCCAGATACCAGATCTGGCCGAGCATGGAGAGAAACAGATTCGACCAAAACTCAACCTGTGTGAAAAGCCCAAGGCCAATGCCTTGGCCCTGTTCAGAAGGTGCCGACCACAGAACCGAGACCATGTGTTTTTGAGCGACTGAGGCAACCAGATAGACCATAACTGTGACTGCAAGGCTGCCAACAAGTGCCCGAGTGGAAGGTTGGTCGGCTTCTTGTTTGTCATCGCTAGTCTCATGGCGAGGGCTACCGAACTGCCCCTGCAGGAGGAGGAAGAGCAGCAAGCAGACCCAAGTAATGGTCACGCTATACATCCGACCGTGAACGAACGGTGCAAATCCGGCGACCAATGAGGTAGCAAACAGTGCCGTAGCCGGGCGATGCGAGGTAAAGGTGGCTGTCATGCCGAGAATGATCAATCCCCACCAGGCCATTGATAACGGCTCGGCCCAGGTGAACGAGCCCGTCATCATGGTGGCTGGAAACAACAGCACCATCGCAAAGGCGGTTGATCGCAACACGTTGTCACCCAAGCTGAGGAGTCTGAGTGATCGTGCAATGCACCAAGCAGCCAGAATCGGTGCTGCGGAGAGCAGCACGAGGCCTAATCGGTATCGAACTAACGGATCGCTGGTTACTGCCCAGAGTGGCGACAGGAGCAAGCCGGTACCAAAGCGATACTCGGGCTGTTGGTGCATCGTAATGATCGATGCTCCACCTGCAATGAAGCGAGAAAACGACCACGAGCCAGACTCATCAGGCAGGATGCGAGGAGTGGTCGCTGCGGCAATGGTAAGGGTTCTGAGGATGCAGAACAGGACGAGTGATCCCGCTCTGATTCCAGTTGAAACCGGGGTTGATTCCCGATTTCCACCCGAGCTCACTCTCGTATCTTGCGTCTGAGTCGAGGCCTCGGTCATGAGGATCTTCAGGTTAGTAGGGCAACTGGTCTGCAACGACCTTGGTAAAGGTCGGTCGCATTGTGACGTAACAGCCCGATGATGTGACAACATCACTCACCATGGATACAGAGGAAACAGCATCGGGCACTGGGCTCAAGCTCATTATCCAAATCCCCTGCTTCAACGAAGAGCAGACCCTTCCGGCCACTCTCGCCGACCTGCCTCGACAGGTTGAGGGGTTTTCTTGCGTCGAATGGTTGGTCATCGACGATGGTAGCGAGGACAAGACATCGCAGATTGCTTCTGACCTTGGTGTAGACCACGTTCTACGAATCACGCGGAATCGCGGCCTCGCAAACGCGTTCATGACTGGTCTGGACGCGTCCCTCAAGGCTGGCGCCGATGTAATCGTCAACACCGATGCCGACAATCAGTATGACGGCGCCTGCATTCCCGACCTAGTGGCACCAATCCTTGCTGGAGAGGCCGACCTAGTCATTGGCGAGCGACCCATCGAAGCCGTAGATGACTTCTCTCCCCTCAAGAAGCGCCTGCAACGACTAGGTAGCAGCATCGTTAGAACGTTCTCGGCAACAGACGTTCGCGACGCGGCTTCGGGATTTCGAGCCTTCTCGCGATCCACTGCCATCCGTACACAAGTATTTGGCAAGTACTCCTACACCATGGAAACCATCGTGCAGGCCGGGTGGGAAGGCCTACGGATCGTAGGGGTGGACGTTGCGGTTAATCCTGCAACGAGGCCCTCGCGACTCGTGAAGAGTATTCCGCGCTATATCTGGCGCTCTGCTCAGACCATCCTACGATCATTCGCTTTGTATAAACCGCTTAGGTTCTTCCTAGCTATCGGGTTGGGCCCATTTCTGATTAGTGCCGTGCTGGTTCTGCGATGGTTCTATTTACACGTGCTCACTGATGATCAAGCGAGTCGGGTGCCCAGCCTTGTTGGCGCAGCAATGATGTTTCTCCTTGCTGTCCTTATCTGGATGTTCGGTTTTTTAGCCGACCTGTTATCCGTGAATCGCCGCATTCTTTCTGACTCTCGGGTGATGCTTCGAACTCAGGAACTTGACCGGCGAGCAGAGTCGCAGCGGGCGGGACATCTTGATTAGGAACTCAATTCAGGCCCTCTAGGTTTGGAGCGGCTCGTGCCCAGCGAATCGCTCCCGGGACTCCAGTCAGAGATGCCAGAAGGAGTTCGGCGAGGATCATGATGAGGCGTGACATGAGTGCCACGGTTATTGCACTTGGCCGACCGATGACGACTCCCAAGGTGAGAACCAGTACTGCTTCTCGCAGTCCAGCTCCTGCCGGCAGCGGAACAGCCAGAACACCTGCAACAAAAGCCAATGCAAAGGCTCCAATCACCAGCGGAAGGTCGCTGAGGCTTGCACCGAGCGGTCGAGCGAGAAACCATGCATGCAGTCCGAAGATCAGCCAGGTCGCAGCACTGAATGCTACGGACAGCCGCGCCGAGGTTGATTCCACACGGAGCTCTGGGAGTTCGCGCCCTGACTTTGCAAAGAACCAAGACACCAGATGCGGCAAGCCGCGGTCATGCAGAGCGATTGGCACGAGCAGTAACGCCGCGACCACACACCCAACGAGTACCGGCAAAGGAATCTGCACACGGCTATTCGTAAGAATGAAAACGCTAAAGGCCCCTCCCACTGCGCATGCGGAGGCGGCCCAGAGTGCGTAACAGGTCAGCATTGCCGACCGGGGAACCCCGTTGCGCTGACCAAGGCGAGTCTGAATAACTGCCTGCCAGACGCCTCCAGGCACGTACTTTCCGAGCTGCGCTGCAAAGTAAATGGTTTGTGAATCCCGGTGCGGCATTCGGGTTCCGAGTCCGTTCAGAATTGCTAGCCAGCTGGCCCAGAACAAGAACAGTCCCGCCACTGCTGCTAAGAATGAAGCGAGATAATCGGCGGGTGTGAGCAGACCGAGATCTGCACTGATGGCATCCCAATTTCGCTTGAGGGCGATAGCCACGAAGACCGCCACGAGCAACAGGAGAGTAATCCCGACCAGTCGTCTGAGGTGTCGTCGCGCTGGCCCGGGACCTTCGGATATCGCGTTCAAGCGAACCACATCAGGGGTCACCAAGAAGAGTCACGTTGGAAACGATACTTCCCACACGCTGGGTCCACGCTCCGAGGTGAACTTCTTCTCGCTCACCTCCTTGCACGGATGACCCTGTAGCCTGCGTGGCTGTGACGAGTGCTAGCGAGGTGATCCCTACAGGCAATGCCTACGATAAGTACGGCACCTCAAATCCCATCGAACGCCGAATGATGGCAGGGTTTTTTGCCGCATTTGACGGCTTTGTTGCTACGAGTAACCCGTCATCAGTCCTTGAAGTAGGTGCCGGCGAGGGCAGCATTGCCCGCCGCCTGTTGGAACAAAACGCTGATCTGGGCATCACCATCCTTGACCTACCTGATCCCGAGCTGGCCTCGAATTGGGAGGGCCTTGCGGTAGCAAAAGTGCAGGGGTCTGTTGAGGAGCTTCCATTCCCGGATTGCAGCATGGAACTGGTGCTTGCGATTGAGGTTCTTGAGCACGTTGTTCGCCCGGAGGTTGCACTGGCTGAAATAGCCCGGGTTGCCTCGACGCATGTGATCCTCTCCGTTCCTCGCGAGCCAATTTGGCGAATTGGCAATCTTGCACGCGGTCGTTACTTCTCTGACTGGGGCAATACCCCGGGGCATATTCAGCATTGGTCAAAGCATGCATTCGCAGCGCTTGTGGACCGCCACTTCGAGGTGCTCTCGGTTTCGGCTCCACTTCCGTGGACCATGGTTCACGCTCGGCGCCGAGAGTCTTGAATCAGCTGCGTTTGGTCATCAAGGCAAAAGAATTCATTCCAAGTTGAAAGGTGGAGTACTTGATGACCTCAAGGCCCACCTCGTCAGCGAGCAGATTCATGCGCCGCTTATTCAAAATGTTGATGTGATCGGCAAAGGCATCTGCTGATGTGAGGCCAACGCGAGCGGTGATGGGTAAAACGATGTCATTTCCGAACGGTGTCGGTGTGGTCAGAAGAATTCTGCCACCGTCAGCTAGCCGGTCGGCCAAGCGTCTCATCACCATCTCTAAGTTGAAGAGGTGTTCAATGACTGCTGTGGCCAAAATGGTGTCGAATGCCACCCAGTCGCGGGGCAAGTCCTGATGGTCAAGATCTACCACCTCGTATGTGGCCTCTGGGTATCGAGTGCTCAGCCGCTTGATGAGCTCGGCGTCAAGATCGCAACCGGTATACGAGGTAAAGCTCCCGCTGAACTCATGCACTAGCGGACTAGTTCCGCAACCAATTTCGAGCAGGTGCCCCCGCAGGTGCGGCAAGACCTTGGCATAGCGAGAGGTGCGGAGGCGTCCAGAGGCGCGGCCTCCAACTTGTAACTCTGCCGCCTCGGTCATCTAGAAGGCTGCTTAGGTCGCACTGCTTAGCTCGCGGGAGTGGGCTCGATAACCACGACGACCTGTCCCGCTGTAACGGAAGCACCGGACTCCACCTTGACTTCAGTCACGGTTCCGTCCACGTCTGAGGCCACATTGTTCTCCATCTTCATAGCCTCAAGAACCACCACGGTGTCGCCCTTGGCCACGGTCTGGCCTACTTCGACTTCAACTTTCACGATTGTTCCCTGCATGGGAACTGCGATCTTGCCGCTGCCTGCTGCGGCCCCGGCACTGCCGCCTGCGCCACCACGCTTGGGGCGAGCTTTGGCCGACCCACCTGCGCCAGGACCTGCAACTGCTGTCAGCTGAGATTCAGGAACAAACATCGACACTGCAAATCGTTTGCCGTTGACCTCTACATCAACGTCTCGTTTGACCTTTGGCTCAGCGCCATCAGCCTCGGTGGGGGCTTCTCCGGCCTTGCCGCCGATTCCGGTCAGGTCGAGTGTGTCTTCTACCCACTTTGTTGAGTGAGTAATTGCAGAGAAATCTGGGTGGCGAAGAATTGCGAGATCTGCAGGAATGGTCGTGGCTACGCCCTCAACCACCATCTCTTCAAGGGCACGAATCATGCGGGCAATTGCCACGTCACGGTTGCGTCCCCAAACGCACAGCTTGCCCGTCAGGTTGTCGTAGTACTGGCTGATCTCATCGCCCTCTTCGTAACCGCCGTCCCAGCGGACCCCGTAGCCCGATGCAACCCGCAGCTTGCTGAGCGGTCCGGGGGAGGGAAGGAACTTGCCTTCGGCAACATCCTCGGCATTGATTCGGCACTCAATTGCGTGGCCGTGAATGCGCACCTGCTCTTGTGTGAAGGGCAGTGCCTCGCCTGCGGCCACTCGGATCTGCAACTCGACCAAGTCAACATCGGTGACCAACTCTGTCACGGGGTGCTCCACCTGCAAGCGGGTGTTCATCTCGAGGTAGTAGAAGGACTCGTTCTCGTACAGGAACTCGACGGTTCCCGCGTTGACGTAATCGCAACCACGTGCGACTGCACAAGCGGCCTCTCCCATCTCGGCGATGATCGCCTCGGGAATACCTGGGGCTGGGGCTTCTTCGATCAACTTCTGGTGACGACGCTGCGCCGAGCAGTCACGCGTGCCCAGGTAGACCACGTTGCCGTGCGTGTCCGCCATGACCTGAACCTCAATATGGCGGGGCCCGGTCAGGTAGCGCTCCATGTAGCACTCGTCTCGGCCGAAGTAGGCCAAGGATTCACGCTGTGCAGACTCAAGTGCCGAAACGACCTCGTCTGCTGAAGCAACTACCTTCATGCCTCGACCGCCGCCACCGTAAGCAGCCTTGATGGCAATGGGGTAGCCAAACTCTGCGCCAAAGGCCTCGACCTGTGACGGGTCTGTGATGATGTCGGTAGTTCCTGGGACTCCGTGTACGCCAACCTTTTCAGCTGCGAGTCGTGCCGAGATCTTGTCGCCCATGACGTCGATTGCTGCAGGAGGCGGACCAATAAAGGCCACGCCGATATCAGTGATCCGCTTTGCGAACTCGCTGTTCTCAGAGAAGAACCCGTAGCCGGGGTGAACCGCTTGAGCACCGGAGCGGGCGATCACATCAAGGATCTTGTCTGCGTCGATATAACTCTCTGCTGCAGTCTGCCCCCCAAGTGCATAAGCCTCGTCAGCCAAGCGCACATGGAGTGCATCACGGTCGAGATCGGAGTAGACGGCCACGGTGGAGATCCCGAGTTCACGACATGCTCGGATGACCCGAACTGCGATTTCTCCACGATTTGCGATGAGT
>WLLG01000067.1 GCA_009700815.1 Actinomycetota bacterium | reverse complement strand
GATGGATTGGTCGGAGCGAACAATCACCCTTGGCGGTGGTCCCGGGTATCACCAAGAGGACAACATCGCTGCAGTGATGGACTTTGCAGCGGCAGCGGCCGAACTCTACGAGGCCAAAAAACTCAACCCGGCCGATGATGTCATGACGGTTTGGACCACAGCCGAAGTGCCTGGTTGCCCGTTTGGGGTGGAGGAAGTGATCTCTGACTCGTTGTTGCTACTCGACGGTGGGGCAGAAACCACAAGAACCGTGATAGCTCGCACCCTGTTGGAGTTGGCAGCCCGGCCCGAGCAATGGGAACTGCTGAAGTCGGGTGCAAACCTGACAGTTGCAGTCGAGGAGTTCATTCGATTTGTGACTCCGATACACAACATGTGTCGAGTCGCCGTCGAGGACACCGAGATTGCAGGTCAGGCGATCAAGGCTGGAGATCAGCTGGTATTGATGTACTCCTCGGCAAATCGTGATCCCTTGCAGTTCGATCACCCCGAAGAACTAGACGTGACCCGCAACCCAAACAATCACATTGCCTTTGGCTTTGGTACCCACTTCTGTTTGGGCGCCTCGTTGGCCCGTCTAGAGATTCGAGTCATGTTCGAGGAGCTCCTCAAACGAGTCGATCAACTCCGAGTGGTTCCAGATTCAGTAGTGGAGATGCCGAACTCGTTTGTCTTTGGCCTGAAGTCAGCTTTGATCGATTTTGACCCTGTCACGTAAAGATCAGCCTCACCTGAGGATCAACGCGTACCGCGCGGGCCACAGGACTAAGGTTATGAGATGACTACGACGCAGCGTCCGCGTCCATCGCGACCAACACCCCAAGGCCCGAATCCAGCTTCACGAGGACTCATCTTGGTTGGAGTTGCTGTCGCGCTCGGATTCATTCTTCTCCTCAAGGGTGGAGGTGTGGGATTTCAGACTGATTCTCAGGATGTGAAAATCGGTGAAGGTAGCAACAAGACCACCACTACAGAGCCGGCAGTACCCACCACGACCACTCCCTCAACCTCTGTTGCGCCAGCCACGCTCAAGGTAGTTGTACTGAACGGTGCGGGTCTGAGCGGCTACGCAGCAACTGCAGCGAACTTCCTGGGATTGGCCGGATACCCAAACATCGCAGCCAAAACTGCAGCGGCTCAAGTGCAGACCACCACCGTGTACTACGCACCCGGATACGAGGGTGACGCAAAGGCGATCGCCAAACTGCTCAGCATCGGCGCAGTTCAGCCGCTACCTACCGGAACCGTCCTAGGCAAAGTGGCCACAGATGTTCCGACAGATACCAACGTGGTCATCGTGCTCGGCCCCGATGTTGAGGGAATCATTACCCCAGCTGGTGCGAGTACGACCACCGTTGCCGGCGGCTCTTCCTCGGGTAGCTCTTCTTCAGGTAGCTCTTCTTCGGGCAGTTCCTCTTCAGGCAACTCAACGGTGACGACCACTGCTGGAGGCGCTGCAGCGAGCACCATCCCGTCGGCTGGAACCAAAATCACAACCACGACTGTCAAGACCACGACGACTACAGGCTGAGCCGGCAGTTTTTGCCGACTGGCCCCGTCCTGTCACCAATGCCGACCAACCAAGGGAAAGTGGCGACGGCCGAACAAGTCGTAGCAGCCGTTGCAGCCTCCCCAGCTGCAACTCTTCTGGCAACCGACTTTGACGGCACTCTCTCGCTCATTGTTGACGATCCTGATGCTGCAGTCCCGCTCCCGGGTGCGGTGCAGGTCCTGCAATCTCTAGCAAGCAGTCTGGGAGAGCTAGCGGTCGTTTCTGGCCGTCCCATTGAGTTTCTGGTTGATCGACTCTCAGGGCAGCTGAGCCCTGCTGACCAGAGCTCTGCTGACCAGACCGCTGCTGACCAGACCGCTGCTGACCAGCCCATTGCAGACCAGTCAGGTCTGCCTGATTCCCTAACCTTGGTGGGACTCTATGGGTTGCAGCAGATCCGCCACGGGGTACGCAGTGACCACCCCGAGGCAGTGGCTTGGCCTGAGCGAGTCGCAGCGCTTGCCTCAACAGCAGAAACCAACGGTCCGGCTGGAATGCGTGTTGAACTGAAAGGCCTGTCCATCACCCTGCACTACCGCGGCCAACCCGAACTCTTTGACCAAGTTGAGCAGTATGCCCTAGAGCTTGCTGCTACCTCAGGGCTTGTTGCGAGAACGGCCCGTATGAGCGTGGAACTTCACCCACCGATTGATGTCGATAAGGGAACCGTCCTACTGAGCCTTGCCCGACAACTTGCGGGCCCTGTGCTTTTTCTTGGCGATGATGTGGGTGATCTACCTGCATTCGACGCACTCGACACCCTTTCAGCGTCTGGGTTGCAGGTGTTCAAAATTCTTGCCCGGAGCGAGGAGTCCGATGACGAGTTGCTTCGCCGCGCTGATCTCATCCTTGACGGACCTTCGGCAATGGTCGCCCTGCTGTTCCAGCTCCAAGCTGCGATTCTGGACGCCAGCAAAAATCGGTAGTTAGTCCGCCGCTGCTAGCTGGTCTTGTAGCCAGTCCATCGGGGTGCGCTTGGCTACGAGTTGGGCCAGTTCAGCGGCACTGGTGGAACGCTCTTGGGGGCTTCGGTCAAGGGCAACTCCGAGCATCTGTGCTGTCTCCTCAACGTCAAATGGGTTGACCCCGAGCGCTGCCGAGCCAAGCTCAGCCCAAGCTCCAGCTTCTGTAGACAGCACGACCTGGCCCGAGCGCTCGTTAATAAGCGGACCCTCTTTGGCAACCAAGTTGAGCCCATCACGGATTGGGTTCACCAGCAGCACGTCGTAGCGGCGCAGTGCAGCAACGGAGCGCACATAATCGTCATCAGTCTCGAACTGGATTGGTTGCCAAGTTGCTGTACCCCAGCGGGCATTGACCATGGCAACCTCTGCAGCCACCTGTTCTTTGTACAGCGCATACTCGGGCACGTTTTCTCGTGATGGGTAACAACAGGCCAGAAAGACCACCCGCCCATGCAGGTCGCTGCGCTCTTGTAGCAACAGGTCATAGGCCTGAAATCCGCGAAGAATGTTTTTCGACAATTCCATCCGGTCGATTCGCAAGATCAACTGCGAATCACCGAGAGCTTCTTCCAGTGCTCGCAGGTTCTTCTCACACTGCTCAGACTGTGCAGTAGAGCGAAGGTCTGCAGCGTCAGTTGATAGCGAGGAGGCAAAAATCTTTGCCGGTGAACTCTCTGCTCGATCGTTCCCACCCGCTGGCCAGCGGAGCAGGTCTTGGCTGAAATTCCCTGCCCAGTCACTGGTATGAAACCCGCATGCGTGGTGAGCATTGAGCGAATTCAGCATCTCATCTCTGACGGCTGGTGGTAGTACGCGCAGCATGTCAGGGCCTGCAAAGGGCGTGTGATGGAAGTGAACAGTAGAGAGGTCCGGGCGTTCGGCCGCCAGCATGGGTGCCATCAGCGTCAGGTGATAATCCTGGATCAAGACGGCTGCACCATCAGGAGCAGATTCGCAGACTGCGCGTGCGAATTCCTGATTGATTCGACGATACGCGTTCCAAGCTTCGTACCACTGCGCCGTATACGAGGGTGACCGCGTCAGATCAAACAGTCCATGATGAACAAACCAAAGTGTCTGATTCGAGATCAGGTCGTAGGCCAGAGCCTGGTCCACGGGGTCAAGACTCAGCAGACGAACTGCTAGTCCATCTGGGGTAGCAGTCCCTGCAGCAACAGCGGAACGGTCGGCCGGACTAAGCGCTGCAGCAATCCAACTTGCCCGACCGCTCTCGAGCAGCGGTGCTAGTCCAGAAACCAATCCGCCCGCCCCGCGCATGCCGACAAGCTCCCCTTGGTCAACTCGGTAACTGACAGGTCCCCGGTTGGACACAATTACGACGGGGCGCTCTCTGCTCTCAGACATCACCGCTCACCCTAGATCGGCAAACGATGGGTCTGGCGCAGGTGTCCAGACCAAGGAGTTCTAAGCTTTGACTCGTGCGAGTCCTAGTGGCGCCAGACAAGTTCAGGGGGACTGCCTCAGCACCTCAGGCTGTAGCTGCACTGACAGCAGGGCTTCAGGCGCTCGGACACGAAGCAATTGCCTGCCCGCTCGCCGACGGTGGCGAGGGACTCCTCGAGGTGCTTGGTGGCGCTAACCGAATCACCACAGTCACGGGTCCCTTAGGGGACCCAGTCGAGGCGGCTTGGCGATTCGTTGGGCGAAGTGCAGTGATCGAGATGGCGCTCGCCTCGGGTCTTGGCCTCGTTGGCGGGGCCGAACACAACGATGCCGTCGCAGCCTCCACATTTGGAACCGGTGAACTGCTCTCTGCTGCCCTCGAGGCCGGTGCCAAAAAGATTGTGGTTGGCCTTGGCGGATCAGCAACCACAGATGGTGGCTTGGGTGCTTTGCGTGCCCTTGAACCGCTGCATCGACTGCGTGGAGTTGAACTCAACGTGGCCTGCGATGTTGGTGTTCGCTTTGTTCAGGCAGCGCAGATCTTTGGGCCGCAAAAGGGTGCAACCCCTAGTCAAGTGAAGCTCTTGGAACGCAGACTCGAACGCTTACTGCAGGTCTATGAAAATGACTACGGCGTGCAGGTTGGTGACTTGGTAGGCGGCGGCGCGGCCGGAGGTCTTGCGGGCGGGTTGGCCTGCCTCGGTGCCTCGCTGCTCTCTGGCTTTGACCTTGTTTCCGATTACTTGGGTCTTGATGAACTGATTGAGTCTGCCGACCTTGTGATCACCGGCGAGGGATTCTTGGACGCAGAGTCATTCGAAGGAAAGGTTGTAGGCGGCGTGACCGATCTTGCCAATCAGTTAGATGTCCCAGTAGTCGCAGTAGTGGGCGAAGCATTTGACGCGGCGCAAACACTGGTTCCGACGGTTTCACTAGTTGAACAGTTCGGCCGCGAACGGGCGATGGGTGACACCTTGGCATGTCTTCAAGAGGCAGCGGCACTGGCAGTAGAAACCGCTCGCAGCTGACGGGCTGGGCTCAGGGCTCAGGGCTCAGGGCTCAGGGCTGCAGGGTAGCGAGTTGCAATGCCCGACCTAGGTACGAGCTGACCTCAACCATGGGCGGACGCTCGCTCACATCCACCGTGACCGGTGGCAACCCTGGTCGAATTAACTCCGAGGCCACGGGAGCCAAATCCCAGTCAACATGCCGCATGATCGTTTGCGCAATCGCCATTGCTTGCGGCCCTAGTTCAGCCAAGCTGCGGTTTCTATGATGGCGCACGTCAAGATCAACCTGAACCAGCCCGCCCAAACCGAACTGTTTGGCTAGGTCAATCAGCAGGCCCACCTCAACTCCGTAGCCCTGAACAAATGGGAGCTGTTCGAGTACCTCTCGCTTGCCCCCATATTCGCCAGACAGTGGCTGATGCAGTTCCGCAAGCTCAGGGCAGAAAAGTGATAGCAGCGGGCGGGCAACCAGTTCTGTGACTCGCCCTCCGCCTTCTCGGTCTCGCTCCGGCCTTCGATAAAAACCTTTTGCTAGGTCTACGTCAGATTCGCAAAGAAGTGGCCCAAGAATGCCAGAGACGAATCGTGAACCAAATTGAGAAATATCGGCGTCGCACCAGACAATCACGTCGCCCTCGGCAACATAGAGCGACTTCCACAGGACTTCGCCTTTACCAAATCCGCCGCCGTACTCGGGCAGAATATCGGCCGCGGAAACCACACGAGCACCTGCCTCGCGAGCAACCGCTGCGGTGTTATCGGTGGAGTGATCGTCGATCACTAGGATCTCGTCAACTACTCCGGTCAGGAGCAATTCGGTTCGCAGAGTAGCCACGATTGGACCGACAGTGAGGCCTTCGTTCCGCGCTGGAAGGCAGACAGACACCAGCGTTGATTCTTTGTGTTCCAGCAGTCTTGGAACGCCAAATTCACGGTGGTCAAACTGACGAATTTGGGCAGGGGGTTTGCGGTCTTCAGGCAAGTCCTCACACCTCCTCGGCAGGCAGATGGCCTTAGATGGCCTCAGGGATCTGACGTCAGCTTCTCCACGGTAGCGGGTGCAACGCCGTTCTTGGCTTCAGCAGACGCGAACCCACTCCTACAACTGATTAGCTACGATGTATACGCACACCAAGCTAGTGGCTGATTCTGCTGCACCCAATACGCAGTGAGTCAGCACACCTCAGGAGAACTCCCATGACTGTCAGCATTCGTATTCCCACCACGCTTCGCACCCTGACCGGTGGAAATTCCGAGGTGCAGGTAGAGGGAGCCACAGTGGGTGAGGCCCTGCAGTCGCTAGAGGCTGCTCATCCGGGATTTAAAGAGCGGCTCTTTGATGACGAGGGCGGCCTGCGTCGCTTCGTGAACGTGTTTGTGGCCGACGATGACGTCCGCTACCTAGACGGGGTGAACACCCCAGTGCCTGATGGAGAGACCATTGCCATTATTCCCGCAGTGGCCGGTGGCTGACCCAGCCAGTTTTTTTGGGTCTTCTGCAGCGGAATCAAGCGCTGACAGTGAACCTGAATCTGTGCCAATTCATCGCGGGCACGTTCCGCACAAGTACCGAAAATCCGGAGCGGCCTCGATGCTTGCCGCCGGCATGATCGGGCTTCGAGAGATTCTTGAGTCCCCGAAGGACACTCGCAGCGTCATCGAGCAGCAGAGCACGGATGACGAGATCAAGCGACCAATCGAGGTATTCCTCGATCCGGACAATCCTGCAGCGAGCCTGGTCGTGATTCGCGATCCGGCTGATAACAACTAGGCCCGCTCCACTAACTAGCCGGGTCTAGCTGATCGCCTCGAGCAGCGACGCCCGATCTGGACCCATGCTCACTTCAGCCGGACGATTTTCACGATCGTTGAAAACAGTCAGCACGCGAGCGACAACGTCACTGTTTGTCATTAGCGAGTTTGGGGCCTCAAGCAAATTGAACATGCGCAAGAATGCGCGCACCACTACAGGGTCAGTTCGCATGGCAGGAAGAAGCCCATCCCGCATGAACTCGCGTGCGCCCGAAGTGCTGGTTGCTGCGTCTGCAGTGCTGGTTGCTGCGTCCGCAGTGCTGGTTGCTGCGTCCGCAGGGCCGTTCTGAACTGTCGTTGAGTCTGCATTGAGCCGGTCTTGTGCAACCGACGCCCTGTACCACGGAGTGATCTCATCTCGGGTTGCCCCTTCGAATGCCACAGCGCGATCCCGATGCTTGAGGCCATGTTCCTTGAGTGAATCGGCAAAAAGTTCAGCCTGCACGAGTGCCAGGCTGCATCCTCTGCCGTACAGCGGGTTGGTGCAGGTATGAGCATCCCCAACTGCATGCAAGCCCAGAACCAGTGGCTCGCCGCTCTCATCTAGGAATCCTCTGCGACGATTCAACAGCCCAGCCATGACGTTCACCCCAGTGATTGGCTGTGAGCGATCAACTTCGACGTGTGCTGCTGTAGCAGGGATCTGCGCTGCAATGGTGATGAATTGGTCGGGATCAGTCAGTTGTCGGCGCAACTCACGATCAGTAACCCCCGCAGCAAGAGTGATTGAGAAACTGCGATTGTCCCCAGGGAACACGCCAAATTTGAGGTAACCCAAGTCCCCGCCAATCGGCCCAGTTTGAGCAGGGAACTCTGCTCCCTCGCGAAGTCGAAAGAACCGAGAGAAGTACACAATCCCCGTGTCTTCGATCGTCTCTCTAATCACCACCCCGCTAGCTGATAAGAGCCCCGGCAGGTCGTGACGGCGACCGCCCGCAATCACCGTGATATCAGCCTGCACCACGGTGCCGTCTTCGAGTCTGAGCCCAGTTACCTGCGCAACTGCAGTCCTGTCAGAGGCTGGATTGGTTTGCAACCCGGTCACTCCCATGCCATGCACAAGTCTCACCGAGGGTTCGTTCAGGATTGTTTTTCGTAGGACCCACTCAAAGGTGGTGCGTCGGCAAGCAATCGCTACTAAATCCTCGTCCCCCGGCAAAGGTGTTCGATCCATTCCTTCGGGCAACATTGAGATGAAGTCCATTGGCGTCGCACCAGCTGCGTACAGGGCCTCGAGCAGATCCGGGTAGCGGTCCCTCAGTAGGTTGCGGAGCCGAGCCAGGAACGCATGTGAGTGCCGAACCTGCGGTGCACCCTGACGGTCCCAGTCGAATGCCTCCGCTGCACTGACTGCCAGGGGAGTGTCGTCACGCTCGATCAGGACTACCTCGTGGCCGGCCCGTCCCGCAGCGAGCGCAACGCCTAGGCCAGCAACCCCTGCTCCGAGCACTGCAATCTTGGCCATACCTAAACCCTATTGCCCACTTTTGTTTTGCGGGGGATTGACCCGTTGGCCGGTCCTAAGCAGGACAGATCGGCTGATTTTTAACTCTTTGGCGTTAGTGTCACACCCCAGATTTAGAGTCGTACACATGTTCGGTCAAGCGACTTCTCGGAATGAAACAGGCGCAGCACTAGCTGTGCTTGATGACTTCCGCGATCGCGTGGCCGCTAGGACTGACCTGCTCGAGCCGGGGTTCTTTGCTGAACTAGATAGTGCCAGCATTGCGCTCGCTGATCTGGCCCAGTGGGACACTTCGGTGTTCTCGGGTGATGAGTTGTGTTTGGCTGTGAGTCAGATTGAACGCACTCGTAGGTTTCTTGATGCTGCGTCTGTTCAGGTTCTTGCCGAGTTGGATTCCCGTGGGTTTACTGATTCTGAACACGGCATGCGCACTGGCGCTTGGCTCGCTAGAGAATCAGCTACATCAAACCTGGGTGCGAAGAGCCGTGTCAGAACAGCAAACAAGCTTCGGATGCATTTCCCCAAAGTCGCAGAAGCGCTTCGGGATGGGCTGATCAG
>WLLG01000066.1 GCA_009700815.1 Actinomycetota bacterium | reverse complement strand
GGAAGCACCACTCACTTCTGATTGTGAATTCCCGGAATTCGCTAGACAGTTCAAGCGTGGCGACGCGGAGCATGCGATCATTTCGCTGTGACTGAATCGAATACTGATCCATCCAGCCTCGAGCAAGATGTCGAGGAGTTTCTAGCTTCGGAAGATGTTGGCCTAGAAGACGGCCAGATGGCGTATGAGTGTTCAAGCTGGGCCGGTGAATCCCGCGGTCTTCTTGGCAGCCTGTTGGTCTCTGCTGGGATCAATCATGCTTGGCAAGGCACCACGGTCACGGTGCATGAAGCTGATGAGGAACGCGTGGACGCTCTCATTGATGATGTGCTTGCCTCGGCTCGCCCAGCCCTCGACCCGCGAGTGGCAAAATTGGTATTTGTTGTCGGTTCTTGGCCGGTGGCGCTACAGACCGAGCTCGTTGACCAACTCACTGCAGCGCAGATCCCCTATGAATGGGACATGCAGGGCGACCTGATTGTTCGTGAGTCCGATGAGGAGGAGGTGGAGGCCGTTCTAGAACTACTCCCTGACCCTGAAGAGGAGTCTGAACTGCACAGCAGTGAACTCTCGAGCGATGACGGAGTAGCAGTACATGAATTACTCGATCGCGTGTTCATGACTGCCTCGCGTTTGGTGAAGCATCCAACTGACGCTGCTGCAACCGTCGGATTGGTTGATGCCACCTCTGTCTTGCAGCAGCTTGCAGTGCCGTTTGGTTTTGAGCCGCCACAATGGGATCGCCTCGTCTCGGCAGCCAAGGCCGTGGCAGAAGCCCTTGAGCCTCCTGCGACTTCGGTGGCAGACACTGATTCCGATGAGTCCACAGGGCATGCAACCGACGATCAGATTATGGAGCTTGCAAAAACGCTTGTTGATCAAGTCCGGCTCTACGTCTGAAGTACGTGACTGCAGTGCTGACACAGCTGCCGCATGGCAGGCACAGTTGCAGCGAACCTCAAGCAGCTTGCAGGCCTTGGTGCCAGTATGGCCTGTGGTTCAGCTTGAGCGGCCTACCCTTCAGACACTGATCTGGTGCATACGTTCTAGCTATTGAGGAGATTGAGTACAGATGGGGACTTGGACAGGAAAGCGAGTGCTCGTTACGGGCGGCGAGGGATTCATCGGGAGTCACCTTGTTGACCTTCTCGTACAACAGGGTGCTCAGGTAACGGTGCTGGTCTATTACAACTCCTTCGGACGTTGGGGTTGGCTTGATACCGCATCAGAAGAGGTCCGCAACGCCATCACTATTCTCCCCGGCGATGTGCGCGACGCTCGCCGCGTTGACGAGGCTGTTGAGGGTCAAGAGGTGGTGTTCCACCTAGCGGCACTGATCGGTATTCCCTACAGCTATCACGCAGCCGAGAGCTATGTGCAGACCAACGTGACTGGGACTTTCCACGTGGCAGAGGCGTGTCGACGCCACGGAGCGAGGATGATTCACACCTCTACTTCGGAAGTGTACGGAACAGCCCTCAGAGTTCCGATCGATGAGGATCACCCACTGCAGCCACAGTCGCCGTATTCAGCCTCGAAAATTGGTGCTGACATGATGGCTCTGAGTTATTTCCATGCGCATGAATTGCCCGTGGCAGTGGTTCGCCCCTTCAACACCTATGGCCCTAGGCAGTCAACGCGAGCAGTCATTCCTACGATTTTGGCCCAGCTCTATTCCGGGGTGAAGGAACTACATTTGGGTTCCATTTCCCCCAAGCGAGATTTCAACTACGCGACGGACACAGCCTCTGGATTTTTGGCACTGGCAGATTGTGACGAGGCGTTGGGTCGGGCTACCAATATTGGCTCGGGTCGAGAAATCTCCATCGGTGACCTAGTGGAATTGCTCTGTGAGATCACGGGTCGTTCTGTTGAAATCACGACCGATGAAGATCGCTTGCGCCCTACTGGGTCCGAAGTGGAACGTCTCCTCTGCGATCATTCACTAGCAACGCGAATCAGCGGGTGGACTCCAGAGATCTCCCTCGAAGAGGGCCTGCGCAGAACAGCAGAGTGGGTGGAGTCACATCTAGTTGAACTAGAAGCCGGCGGATACCACATCTAGTAAGCCCCTGAATCGGATCCGTGCTGCGGAAGCGTGAGCTTGCCGGTATGAGTTTGCCGGTAAGAGTTTGCCGGTAAGAGTTTGGGAGTCTTGCTAAGAGAGCGCTACTTCAACAGAGCGGTATACATCTGCACGTAGGCCTTGCGAGTGGCTTCGATCGTAAATGCGGCGTCCGCAATCTCGTGGCCTTGCTGCCCCATTCGTGCTGCGGCAGCGGGATCGTTCAGTAGTTCGGTCATAGCAGCGGCAAGGGCAGAGGGACTCTCTGGCTCGACAATCCAACCAGTCACCCCGGGTACAACGGCCTCTGAAACAGAGCCAACATCGGTTGCGATTACTGGCAATCCTGCGAGCATGGCCTCGACGATTGTGACGGGAAATCCCTCAAGGCGCGATGGCAGCACTAGGCCGTCGAAGGCCCACATCATGTCGGCAACTCGAGCTTCGCCCCAAGGTGCGCTCCTGAATTCAACGCAGTCATTCAGACCAAGTTCGCTGCACAGCTTTCGAAGCGAGTTGGTTTGGTCTCCTTCGCCAATGAGCACCAGATTGCATCTGGGCTCGACCATGGCCAGAGCCTGTAACAGCAGGTCAAGGCCCTTGATGGGATCATGACGCGCGACGGTGAGCAGGGTGAGATCCTCTGGTCGGTCCGTCGCGACTCTGCCTACCGTGGGCACCCCGTGATAGATGGTTTGGATGCAGTTGGGTGCTAATCCGGTTGACTCCTCAATCATTCTTCCCGTTCGATCCCCAACTGCAATATGCGCGCTGAGCCGCTTGCTCGTCATCCTCTTGAGGCGAGCCGAACTCGGGGACCAGACGCTCATTGGTGAGTTCTCAATCACGATTCTTTGCAGTCCAGGAATCGTGGTTGCGGCAAGAATCGCCCATTGGCAACTCGAGGCCGAGGACAAGTTGAACTGCAGTACATCTGGGCGCAGGTGTCGGAAGGTCGAGCGGTGTTTCAGCAGGCCTCGAAGGTCAGTCCGATCGGTGATAGCGCTCAAGAGAACTGTCTCGGTGTTCGGCCGGTGCGGAGCTAGCCAGTCCAGAACTGCGGCGTTGACGCCTACCAACGTGACGCGAATCTGCTCGGGCAGAACGGAGAGGACGCGAGACAGGTTCACCTCTGCGCCGCCGCGTACTGCTGCATCTGAGTACACGACCAAGTGAAATGCTCTTAGATCGCCTGAGTCTGATTCGATCAAGTCGAAGTCCTCAGCTGCTAGGAAGAAGTCGATCGCGCAGCGTGGCCCAGTCCTCATTTGCCTGGTCGTAATCGTCGGGTCGGCCGATATCTAGCCAGTACCCGTCGAATCGATGTACCCGCGGGGGAGTGCCGGCCTTCATCAGGTCGAGCACAAGTTCGTCAAACCCAAGTGGTTCGCCTGCCGGGTAGCTCCGCAGGGTTTCCCGAGATGCCGCGTAGACGCCCATGGAGACCGAGAAATGCTCCACCGGTTTCTCTCGGAACTCGATAATGCGGTCGTCGTTCGCACCACCAATGCCGAGTACTCCGAAATCTATTTTCACTACCCGGTCGTAGGCCGCCACGGTTAAGGGTGCATCAGAGTTCATATGGCCCGTCAGCACTGCCCGGTAGTCCAAATCCGTCAGGACATCACCGTTCATGACAAGAAAATGCTCCGGCAGCGAATCAAGGTTGCTCACAACGGGACCCATGGTTCCCAGAGGTGCATCTTCAGGCCAGTACTCAATGGAGAGTTTCCACTGGCTTCCGTCTGCGCAGTAAGCCCGAATGAGTTGGCCGAGGTGACCAATTGCGATAGTGACCGAGGTAAACCCATGCGCCTTCAATTGGCGCAGGACAATTTCGATAATGGCGAATTCATCGCCGATCGGCACGAGCGGTTTGGGGAAAGCTGTTGTATAGGGGCGGAGGCGCACTCCACGCCCACCCGCCAAGATCACCGCATGCATAAAAAACAGCCTACCTGTTGGCCGGCGAACCCCCACCGGAGGGAGTCGCTGTTTCTCCTCTGACGACCCGAACTGCAAGCGAGTTCAAGGTCATGGCTGGCACCCAACCAATGGTCTGCTCAAGGAGTGTGGGGTCGCCCACCACAGTTTCTATTCCGGGCTTTTCGAGTGAGTTCACGGTGGCAGCAATCCCGAGTTCACCTGCGATGGATTCAGCGATTGCCCCGTAGCCCAGTCCGGTTCCTGAGCACAGGTTGAGCAGCTCGGGGAGTTCGACTGCTGCAGCAATGTCGACCAAGGCTCTTGCCACATCCTCGATCATGACAAAGTCGCGTGTAGTGGGTGGCCACCAGACATCGATGCTTCCCCCAAAAGGGCCAAGAGCCTGCAGGTCGGTGAGCCATTGGTGAATCGGCGACACTGCTGGGATGGGGTAGCCAACAATGTTGAACACTCTGACAACGCAGGCATCCAGACCCTCACTGCGTGCACGAAGCACGGCTTCAGTGCCAGTGGCCTTGCTTTGTGCATAGGGGCCGACTGCTCGTTGCGGACTTCTCTCGCTCACTAGGTCCTCGGTATGTGGATCCCCATATTCAGCAGCAGAGCCGACGTGGATGAGTCGAACGCCGGTGCCATCTAGGGCTGTGCAAAGCCAGATAGCAAACTCTGCGTTTGCCTCGGCTAGTTCGGCATCTGTTCCCCTGAGTCGCCCGCAGGCATTGATGATGGTGGTCGTATTGTTCTGGGCGAGCAACTCCCGCAGAGCGTAGACAGCACTGCTATCGCAGTTGCAGAGAACTGGATGCAATGGCGGGTCAATCACGCTGACGTCGTATGAGTTCGCGGCGGCCCTTGCTGTGGCTCTACCCACCCAGCCGTCACCGAGTACTAAGAGGTGAGACATCTCTGCATTCTGTCATCTGGATGCAGGTTGAGGGGAGATCGGCCTAAGACCCGGCCTAGCTAACGAAAAGATTCGGCACACCTAGACAAATAGATGTAACAATAAACATGATCGAACTTCAGGCGAGGAAGGGCTCATGAAGAAGATTCTGATTGCCATTTCTCTCACTCTTGGGCTCGGCCTGAGCAGTCTCGCGTGCTCATCGGCAGCGCCTGGCGGCATTGCCGTTTCTCCGGGTTCGCCCGCTGCGGATATCTGGATTGCTGGAGATTCAGTTGCTGGTGGAGTTCACTACTACCTGCGAACTCCCGGAATCTATAACGCTGCTAAGGGCGGCAACGGTTTCCTTCATCAACTTGAGGGAACGATCCCCACGTACGCTTTGGAGCGGCTGGCCTTGCCTGCCGCCCTTGACGGCCCGAGCTACATGATTGTTCAGGGGACGGTGACTGACTATCAACTCAACTTCGAAGAGGTCACCGCAACCATGGCGGCATTCGAAGCGGAACTCTTGGCTCGTGGGATTGTGGTGATCTGGCTAACCACACCCATAGGCAACTACCCCGCACTGCCGCAGTGGCTTGAGCGAACAAACGGATGGATGCTGCAACGGCAGTACGTGATGGATTGCAACACTGCCACCGTCAGATACGCAGGGTTTCCTGACCAGATTCACCCAAGTCAAGATGGATTTCGCGCCTACGCCGAATGCATTGACACCAAACTCGCCCAGACCATCGCCCAGATAGAGAACTAACTCACCCGAGTTCGTTCCGAGTGGTCACAGTTCCGTCACGCATGCGGGTTGTGGATGCGATACCAAGATGCGTCAACGATGCGCCCATCGGGAAGTTCGTTTTCGCAGGTGTCAAACAAGTCTGCGCCAGCAGCTAGGTAACAGCGCTGCATTGATGTGTTCTCGGCTGTGGTGCCAAGCGTGAGAACCGCAACGTTGCTTTGCCAACACATCTCTGCAGCGAGTCGAATTGCTGCTGGGCCGAGGCCTCTGCCTCTTGCTTCTAGGGCCATCCATAGGCCTAAACCCGCCTCGGCAGCTTGGCCAGGAATACGGGTGAGCGAGACCACCCCGAGAACCTGATCCTCTCTACCGGGTTCGGTCACCATGATGAATCCACGCTGGGCCATCAGCAGCGGATCACGACTCATGCTAACGATTCCTTCGACATCTTGGTCTGACCAACCCATGGCGCGGATGACTTCTTCGTCGATAGTTTTTGCCACTGCGTCCGCCTCTGTATCGGCGAGGTTCATGTGCCGCAGGACGACTTGATCGGTCCTCCACGAACCCAAGTCCACCTCTGGACCAGCTAGAGACTGAATTTTGGGGCGCTGTTTGAGTACCCGAGTTGCGAGCAGAATGCCGAGCGCAGCGCCAATGCCCAGGGCAACAGGAAGCGGCCACTTCGCTGACCAGGACAACAGCGCCCCGATCAGAGCGCCGATTCCTCCGAACGCAAGGCATAACAGCAACCAACCGGTGGGAGATTTCTGAGCCCTCGCACCGATCTGCTTCACAGTCTTGCTCCGCTGTTCACTGCGCTCGCACCCGCACCAAAAGATAAGCGGGACTTGCGTTTGAGAGCGGGTGAAGGGAATCGAACCCTCGTCAACAGGTTGGAAACCTGTGGCTCTACCATTGAGCTACACCCGCAGTACCGCTAAAGATGAAGATACAAGATCTTCACGGCTCTAGTGACGCCAAGAAGGTAGCAGCAGCGCCGCATCAGCGTGCACTCTCGCCAAAAATGTCACTGCTGCAGTGGTAGGTTGTGAACATGTTTGGCGTCATTGTGGCGCTCAGCCACAACTCACGGAGGTAGTTTTCAACATGATCGCACCGGTGGAATACATGATCGTCGGATTCGACGGCAATCACTTCAATGGAGAGATCGTTCCGGCAATCGTCGATCTTGCAGAGGCTGGCCTGATCAAAGTGCTCGACATTGTCTTCATCCTCAAGGATGGCAACGGCGATGTCACTGCAATTGAGTTTGATGACTTAGAAGAACTTGAACCCTTTCAGGACCTCACCGGCGGTCACCCTGGTCTGTTAAGTGAAGAGGATCTCTTCGTTGCCGCCGAGGTGCTCGAGCCCAACACCTCTGCAGCGTTCTTTGTCTGGGAAGATTTGTGGGCAGCCAATTTTGCCAAAGCGATCCTGGAGTCCGGTGGCACCATGTTGAAGGGGGAGCGGATTCCGCATCAGGTTGTTGTCGAAGCGCTCGAGTTTGATGCCCAAAGAACAGACGGCTGACATCAGCTTTCTGGTTCATTTTGTCTAATGGATAGTGAAGTCATAACTGAAACCAACCCAGCTGCCTGCAACTAGGTAGCTGCAAATCAAGGAGTGTGAGAAATGCGTGGAGGAATGAGAAGAGGGCGGCCAGGCTTAGTGGGAACAGTTGCCCGCACAGCAGTAATCGCTGGAACTGCAACCGCCGTATCAGGTGGAGTTCGCAATCACCAGAACGAAAAGGCTGAGCAGGCACAGCAAGCTCAGCAGCCACAAGAAGCACCTGTTGCACCTGCACCAGAGGCTCCCGCAGCAATTGAGGGTGACACCATTACGCAGCTGAAGCAGCTTGCGGAGCTAAAAGATCAGGGAATCCTGACTCAAGCCGAGTTCGATGCCCAAAAAGCAAAGCTGCTGGCCTAGGCCAGTACTTCGTAGAGTCAAGGGGCGAGGGTGCGGCTGCCTAATTGGGCAGCCCACTCTTCGTCCGTGACTGTCGCAGGTTCAGTAGTTGAAATGAAGTCGAGCAGGACCTGCGCAAAATGTGCAGGTTCTTCATCTTGTGGGAAGTGTCCTGAACCCTCAAAGATCTCTAGCCGACTACCTGGGATTGCTGTGTGCGTGTCGTACGCATGCGAGACCGGAATAATTGGGTCCTTGTCTCCCCAGACGATCAACGTGGGCAACGTCGAGGCTAGGTAGAGCTTGTCTGCAGCGCTCACTCGTTGGCCTTTGTGATCCACCACTGATTTAAGTGTGTGCAAGAAGGCGCTTCTGGTATCGGGGTCGATGAGGGAGCAGTAACTGCGCCACATCTCAAGCGCCGATGGGGCGGGGGTCAACCCGAATTTGCCGAAGATCCCAACAGCTGCGTTCACAGCATCTCGGTAGATGGGTTGAAAGGCCAGAGGGAGCAGCAGATCGACTCCTGGAAGCGTGAGACCGCGCAGCAACGGCATGACTTCTTCGCCGAGTCCACCGGCGCAGACCAGAGCTAGGCGTTCGCAGCGCTCCGGGTATTGGTAACAAAACTGCAGCGCTATTCCGCCGCCGAGGGATTGGCCGACGACGCTGACACGTTGATGACCAAGGGTGCTAAGCAGGTCTCTCAACATGCTCGCCTGCGCCCCGAGTGAGTAATCGCCTCGGGGTTTATCTGATCTGCCGTGGCCGGGCAGGTCTGGAGCCAAGTAGGTGACCTCAGCAGAGATCAGCGGAAGAATCGGTTTCCACATGGAGGAACTGCCTGCCATCCCGTGGATGAGCAGCACCACGGGGCCCTTTCCGCCAGTGCGATATGCAATTTCGTGGCCATGAACGTTCACGGTTTCGAGCGCCATCTAGCCCTCCTTTTCCTAAACCACTCAGCCTAGGCCTCTGAGCCAAATTGGGCTATCGCTTCGCTGAGAAATCCAACTCCTAAAAGGCCTCGGAGTAGAAGAAATATGGTCGGGACGGAGAGATTTGAACTCTCGACCCCCTGCTCCCAAAGCAGGTGCGCTACCAAGCTGCGCCACGTCCCGTCCCTTCACCTTACAGCTTGAGCGCGAGGCCAAAGATTCCTGTGTGCATGGCTGATGTCAGAACAGTGCAGCGGAGGCACTACGATCCACACCCTGATGAAGTCAACAATCGAG
>WLLG01000065.1 GCA_009700815.1 Actinomycetota bacterium | reverse complement strand
TGGAGACGAGAACTGGGGGGAAGGTTCCTCACGTGAGCACGCTGCCATGGAGCCCAGATTCCGCGGTGCGGCCGCAATCATCGTGCGAAGTTTCGCTCGCATTCACGAAGCTAATCTCAAGAAGCAGGGAGTGTTGGCCCTCACCTTTGCCGAGCCCGAGGTTTACGATGTCATCGGCGAAGACGACCGAATTAGCATTCTCGGCCTAGAAGACCTTCAGCCTGGCAAGCCCGTCGAGTGTCTGCTCACCAAACCCGATGGAACCTCATTGACTTTCCTAGGAAATCAAACAATGAGCCCTGAACACATTGAATGGTTCCGCGCTGGCTCTGCTCTTAACATCATCAGGGCTCGCACTGCCTAACGGGTTACTAATTTGCAGCAGGCGAGGGTTGCACCTGTGCGACATCCTCCGTGATACTGCACCTGCGGTAAGAGGGAGGGTCAGGTTGTGACAACGATCGCCGAGGAACCCCGCAGCCTTGCTCTGTCACAGGCAGAACCACTCCCCCACATTCCTGGTTTAGATGGTCTTCGGGCCATCGCAGTCATGTTGGTGCTGTTCTTTCACGCGGACTTTCCTTGGATGCAGGGTGGGTTTCTTGGAGTATCACTCTTTTTCACCTTGTCAGGATTCCTGATCACAGCTCTGCTGCTGCGGGAGTGGTGGAATACCTCCTCAATTAGCGCCGGCAGTTTCTGGACACGCCGTTTACGACGGCTGACACCAGCAGCATGGACGGTGATTGCGGGAGTGCTAGTCCTTGCCGTTTTCCGAGTCTGGGAGGACAGCCAACTTCGCGACCTTCGTAGCGACGTGCCTTGGTCGATTGTCGACTTGGTGAATTGGCACTTCATTTCTGTCGGCACGAGCTACGGGGAAGCGTTCTCGGCACCTTCCCCGCTCGAGCACTTTTGGAGTTTGGCAGTAGAAACTCAGTTCTACGCGCTGTTGCTGATTGTCATTGGCACTGTCCTAGTCCTCGGGAAACCCACGACCCGACGGGTTCGCCTCAACCGGCTGATTGCAACTCTTCTTGCTGCCACAGTGATGTCGGCCACGGCGAATCTGTTGTTGGCCAGAAACTCAATGGATCGGGCTTATTTTGGCACCGATACCCGGGCAGCCGAGATGCTGATCGGGGCCTTGCTGGCATGCGCGACCCTTCGACACCTTCGACTCCGTTCGCAGATTGCTCGCAAAGCCCTCGCCGCCGCCGCACTGCTTGGCGTTGTTGCAATCCTCGTCCTGAGCAATCTGGCCCGCTTGGACTCAACTTGGCTCTATCCCTGGGGCTTACTCTGCAGCGCTCTGTGCACCACGCTCATCATTGGCAGCGTGATTCAGGGCGGAGTTCTAACTCGGGTGCTGCAAACTCGAGTGCTGGTCAATCTAGGCAGAATTAGCTACGGGGTGTATCTCATCCACTGGCCAATCTTTCTGTGGCTGACCCCACAGCGAACCTCGCTTGGGCTGTGGCCACTTTTCGCAGTGCGTATGGCCATCGTTATTCCCCTGGCGCTGCTGTTGTTCCAGTTTGTGGAGCGGCCAATACGAACTGGCCTAGTACCCATCCGAAGTCGCGCAATGATTGTGGTTCCCCTCGCAGCAAGTCTTCTGGTCGTGGCCACCTTTGCAATCACCAGGGACCTTCCTCCTGCCCCAGCGTTTCTTCAACCGCGTGCAATGGGAGATATCACCACCTCGAGTCCCATGCTTGGGAAGCAGTCCGATTCAGCCCAAGAAGGCATAGCCATTCTCCCTGCCCCCTCAACGATCACACCGATCGCACCGATCGCACCTGCAGCAACACCCGCCGCTCCCCGCCCACCGGCGCGGGTGTTACTCGTAGGAGACAGCGTGGCTGCAAGCCTGCAGGACGCTCTGGCAGAGTCCCTAACGGCACGCGGAATCACATTTGCATCTGTCGCAACTCCGGGATGTGGGGTGATCGTGGGAGTTCCCGGCAAAGGGCCAGATAAGCCGATCACGATGATGGGCAATGTGAAGGTCGCTGAATGTGAGAATTCCATTCCGCAACGGCAGAGCGATTCCGTAGCCCAGTTCAATCCCGACCTAGTTATTTCGCTCTCGGTGTGGGAGGGCATTGATCGCACGGTCAATGACGTCTGGTATCAGTTCGGTACCCCCGAGTCAGACACGATGTTGCAGCAGTTGTTCACCGATACCTACAACCGTCTGTCATCGGGCGGTGCGGCAGTGGCATGGGTACGCATGCCAGATACGGTCGCTGCCCGCAACACCCCGAATGGCAGCCCAAGCCCGCAGGACTTGCAGACAACGGCTCATCTGCGGGAACTGATCGATCGCTATGTTTCTGCTCAGCCCTCGGCAACAGCTATCGACCTGGCCGGCCTTGTCTGCCCTGAGATTCCCTGCCCGAAGCAGAGAGATGGACTTACGCTTCGTCCCACCGACGGCTTGCACTTCGATACTCCGGACGGGGCTCGCTATGTGGCCGAGCATATGAGCGACTTGATTACTCAAATGGACTTGAATCAGATTGCCAAGCAGTAAAGCCCAATCAGTTCAGGCTCAGCCTGTTCTGGGCCAATCAGTTCCTACTCAGTCAGTTTCTGGTCAGTCAGTGCCCGGACGTCGGACCGTTTCGTGATCACTGGCCCACTCGACGTCACCCGGTACCACTCCCCCGGGATAGGTCCGGGCCAAGTCATCTTGTGAGGGCGGACGTTGAGAACGCGACTCCTCGGGAAGCAGCGCAGAGATCGCTGACATCACTCGTTTGGTCTCTGAATCGACATCATCCGTTCCCAGTTCAACGGGGGCACCCACTGTGATGCTGACCTTGGGCGGCCGCAGCACTTGAGTCACGTCTGGGAATCGTGAACTACGGGGCCAGACCTGTTCGGTTCCCCACAGCCCGATAGGAATAATCGGCGCACCCGTGGCCTGAGCCAGTCGAACTGCACCCCAACGACCTTGGAGCTCGGGATTAAAGAACGCCGGGCCGCGTGGAATGGTTCCCTGAGGCATCAGCGCAACCATTTCGCCTGCTGCTAGGGCGTCCTCGGCAGCTCGCAGAGGTGCGTCTGAGCCAGTACCGCGGTCCACTCTGATTCCGCCAAGAGCAGTCACGACGTCGCCAACAAGGGGGGCATCGAAGACTTCTTTTTTGCCTAGGAACCGGGCGGGCCGACCGCGACGAGCAAGAAGAAATGAGATTGCGAGCGGATCAAAATAAGAGCGATGGTTTCCAACCAGAATGGCCGGGCCATCTGTCGGCAGATTCTCGAGCCCGTCGATACCAAAGCGAACCCACGGAAAGATCTGTGGCTGGGCCAGCATGAGCAGCAAGCGTTGCGGCTCAATGCCTGCAAACTTGGGCACACCCGGGGGTACGTCGAAGTGCATGACTGGCCAACGTCTGATCGTGGCCTGAGCAAACATGCGTGGGTCTGGATTTACTGCGCGCGGGTTGGCAACGATGGACAGCAAGGGCACGTCGTAATAGCTATCCGAGTAGGCATAGCTCTCATCTAGCTCCACCTGATGGTCCTGTGCCCACTGCCGTACTGCTCGAGCCTTACCCTTACCCCACACAAATTCGCCATCGATGGTTCCGTCATACTGGCCGCTGCTGTGGCCGTAGCGAGTTGCCACTACATCATCAAAAGAGAGCGCCTCGGCTAGTGGTGCAATCAGATCCGCAGGCGTGGTGGTGGCCATGACCAGTTTGCGACCGGCAGCGCGATGCTCCTCGATCTCTTGTAGTGCGAAGGGCAGAACTGACTGCAAGAGCTGAGCCGTTGCGATGTCTGCTGCCTCTTGAACGAGTTCAATAGGCCATCCCCGTGCAGCGCGTGCACCTTGTCGGGAAATCATCATGGATGGCCAAGTTTCACCGATGAGATTAAAAATCCCGAATGCAACCGACTCGATTCCCGAGGTCGAACCCGACAGCAGCCCAACCCGCCTGAGTGCATCACTAATGATCGGTCCGCTTGCTCCAGCTAGCAGTGTCCGGTCGAGATCAAAGAATGCCGCACCCTGAGTGGCTGA
Source organism: Actinomycetota bacterium (assembly GCA_009700815.1). Classification (GTDB taxonomy): domain Bacteria; phylum Actinomycetota; class Acidimicrobiia; order Acidimicrobiales; family Microtrichaceae; genus IMCC26207. Next base: position 4,953 of record WLLG01000065.1, on the reverse strand, counting down.
GGGGGCGCTGCTGCTGCCGTTCTGCGATGTCTGCATGACCAGAGAGTACTGCCGAAATCCTCAAATTACCTGACGTCTATTGGCTCTGGGTAAAAAGGCCGAAGGACTGGCGGGGGGAGCCAGTCCTTCAGCAGTTGAGCCATCAGATCGGGGGGAGATCCGATGACTCTGGCACGAGGGGGGCTTGCGCCCGCACCCTCGGCGTTTGTGTATGAAGACTAAGTTAGCCTTAAGCAAGCAATCTATCAAGCATCTTGTTCAGATAGTTCCTATCTTTATTTATGATAGAAAGTCCAGATGGACCGCAAGCAACTCAAAGCCTTTATGGCAGTGGTCGAACTGCACTCGTTCTCGGCTGCGGCTCGTTCCCTCGATACGGTGCAATCAAACGTGTCAGCTCACGTTGCGAGGTTAGAAAGCGAGTTGGGTGTCACCCTGATTGACCGGGCAACCACAGAGCCTACTGATGAAGGCCGAGCAGTACTCAGTCGTGCCCGCCGCATCGAGGCCGAGTTTGACGCTCTGGACTCCGATGTTGCCTCGCTACGAGACGAGGTCTCTGGAACAGTCCGATTGGGAAGCATTGGTACGGTTGCGCGCTGGCTGGTTCCACCGTTGCTCAACGAACTGGCCCTGCAGTTTCCGCTGGTCTCAGTCGTCATCTTGGATGCCACCACAAGTTCACTCGTGTTGAACCTGCTCTCGGGTGCAGTCGACCTAGCGGTGTTGAACCTTCCACTTGATGAGGTGGAACTACGTGTGGACCCGCTCTTTGACGAGGATCGCGTGCTGATCGCCCCGCATTCGCACCCTCTTTATGCTTACGAATCGGTCACCATTGAAGAAGTGGTGCTTCATGAACTCCTACTGGAAGCTCCAGGTAGCCCCTTTCGGGCACAACTTGAACAAGTCGCGGCCGAGCAAGGGGTGCGACTTCGACCCAAGGCGGAGTTCGATGGCATGCGTCTGCTCGCCTCGTTGGTGTTCAGCGGTTTCGGAGCCGGAATTGTGCCGGCCTCTGCCGCTCCCACAGGTCTGGACGGCGACTGGCGGCGAGTCCCAATCACTGGTGCCGCCGGACGATCCGTTGGCCTAGGGGTTCGTCGGCGAAGCTTTCCGTCTGCTGCGCAGCGAGTTGTTGCCGACACGATTCGAACTGTCATTGCGCGTGAGGCTGCCGGGCCATCTGGCATCTATCCGGCCGTAGCTGCGGGCAGCTAACTCGACTGCGGGCCGCGTCATGGGACCCGCCAAAGAGGTCCTAAGATGCCGAGTGAGAAGACCTCAGGAGAGCAGACGTGGCCGAGACAATCACCATCACCGATAATCGAACCGGTGAAGCAGTAGAGATCCCTATCCTTAATGGCGGAGTTGACTCCAAAGAGTGGAGCAAATTGTTGCCGGGCGTGTGGTTCCAGGACCCGTCTTTTGGCACCACCTCGGGGGCGTCCTCTGCAATCACCGAACTTGATGGCGAAAACGGCATCCTGCGTTACCGCGGTTACCCGATTGAACAACTCGCCCAGCATTCCAGCTATCTCGAGGTTGCCTACCTGCTGATCTTCGGTGATCTGCCAACCCCTGAGCAGTTTGAGGCTTGGCGCTACGAGATCACGCACCACACATTCATCCACGAGAACCTTCGCAAGCACTTCATGGAGGGTTTCCACCATGATGCTCACCCGATGGGCATGCTGGTCTCGACCATTGCGGCGCTGTCCACCTTCTACCCAGAAGCGAAAGACATTGAAGACCCGAATGTCGTGATGAAACAGGTCATTCGCCTGATCGCAAAAATGCCTACCTTGGCCGCTGGGGCTTACCGCCATTCAGCAGGAATGCCCTTCGTCTATCCGGACAACAGCTTGGACTTTGCTGCCAACTTCTTGTCCATGATGTGGAAAACCGCAGAGCCTCGCTACGACGCCAACCCCGTGCTGTCTCGAGCACTCGACGTGTTGTTCATTCTGCATGCTGACCATGAGCAGAACTGTTCCACCACAGCAATGCGCACCGTCGGTTCCTCTCATGCCGACCCATACATCGCAACTGCTGCAGCAACTGCGGCGCTCTATGGTCCTCGTCACGGTGGAGCCAACGAAGCCGTGATCAAGATGCTCAATGTGATTGGCTCCATCGACAACGTGCAGTCCTATGTGGACGCAGTCAAGCGTGGCGAGATGCGTCTGCAGGGCTTCGGCCACCGGGTGTACAAGAACTACGACCCACGTGCTCGCATCATCAAGAAGACTGCCGACGAGGTGTTCGAAGTAACCGGCAAGAGTCCGCTCCTAGATATTGCTCTCAAGCTCGAAGAGGTGGCCTTGAGCGATGAGTACTTCTTGAGTCGCAAGCTGTACCCAAATGTGGACTTCTACTCCGGGCTCATCTATCAGGCAATGGGCTTTCCGATGGAGATGTTCACGGTGCTGTTTGCCATTCCGCGTACTGCCGGGTGGCTAGCTCACTACATCGAACTGCTCGACCAAGATTCCCGCATCTGTCGGCCGCGCCAGCTGTATATCGGCAAGCCGGAGCGTGAGTATGCACCCATCGAGACTCGTAACGGCTCGCAGGCTGGATGAGTCCCTCTGCCTCAGAGCGCCAGCCGGATGTCACCGACATCACCATCGAGAGGGCGACTATGGAACTCCGGTTGGAGTTCGATGACGGCCTCAGTGGAACGATTGGGCTCACCGAGCTGCGACTGAACTGCCCCTGTGCCACCTGCCGCGCAGCCCGACAGGCTGGGCGGGCGCCCTGGCCGACTTCGAATAGTCAGCAGACCCTTGAACTCACCGATGCCTCCCTAGTAGGCGCTTGGGGACTTGGAATCACCTGGAACGATGGCCATGCCACTGGCATCTACCCCTTTGCTTCGCTGCATGATTGGATTCGCCTCGGCCGCCCCGGCTTTGCTCCCGATTCTGGATTGGGAAACTAAACAGCGCATGGAGTTTCGCCTGAGCCCTGAGTTGCAAGCGCTCTCGGATGAGGCCCATGCCGTAGGCCGCAGAGCAGCGGAGCGCCAAGAGATTCGCGAGGACTCTTGGCTGATTGGCACCTCACTGGACTTCTCCGAGGAGTTGGCTCAGCGCGGTTGGCTCGGGATGACCTGGCCCGTGGACCAAGGTGGGGGCGGCCGGACTGCTCTGGAACGGTTCGTGGTTTTTGAAGCCCTGATTGCTGAGGGTGCCCCCGTTGCAACCTCATGGTTTGCCGACCGACAGATCGGACCAACCCTGATGCAGTTCGGAACGCAACAGCAGTGCGACCGTTGGCTTCCGGACATTATTTCTGGGACTTCCGCTTGGTGTATCGGCATGAGTGAACCTGCGGCGGGGTCAGATGTCGCAGCGTTGCAAACCAGCGCTGTGAGCGTGCCCGGCCCTGAGGATGGGTCCAACACCGGTGGGTGGGTGGTGAACGGGCAGAAAGTCTGGACTTCCGGTGCTGCCCAAGCTGACTGGTGCTATCTGATTGCTCGCACCGATCCTTCTGCGGCCCCCCACGCTGGGCTGTCTGAGTTTGTCGTTGACATGTCATCTCCCGGCATAGAAGTGCGGCCGATTCTGGACGCAACTGGCAACGCCCACTTTTGCGAGGTGTTCTTTAGTGATGTTGAGGTTCCAGCAGATCACCTGGTTGGCACCTTGAACGGAAGCTTCAAACAAGTCATGCGACAGATGGAACACGAGCGTGGAGGCATTGATCGACTGGTCTCAAACCGAGCCCTGTACTTGGATGCAGTGCAGCAGGCTGACATGAGCGACCGACTCATCCGTAACGAGTTTGCGGCCTTGGAGTCTGGTTACATTATTGGCAGGCTTCTAGTCCTGCGAGAGGTTCTTCAACAGGCACCGGCAGGCTTCTCGGCAGCGACCAAGACCATCTGCACCGAGTTTGAGCAGCGAGTAGCCGAGTTCTGTGTGCGAGTTGCCGGTGCCGAGGCCATGTGTTCTGGCCGAGTTGCACGAAATATCTGTTACGCACCCGCCTACACAATCATGGGTGGAACTACCAACATCTTGCGCAACATCGTGGCCGAGCGGATGCTGGGCCTACCGAAAGAGCCGGTGCGTCGTGACTCCTGAATCCAGCCCAGCTGCTCAAGCAGACGGGAGTACTGAGCTCAGTACTGAGCTAGCTCAGGTCTGCGCAGAGTTCTGGGCTCTGTCGCTAGAGAACAGCCCGCTCTCTGCGACGCTGCTTGGAGTTCACGATTTCGACGATCGCCTTGACGACTTGTCGCTCGAGGCTGAGCAAGATCACCGCGCAGCTCTCCATGGGTTACTTGTGCGTAGCTCGGCGCTGAGAGATGCCAACCTGAGCATGGCAGATACGGTGACACGCTCAGTTCTTCTTCATCAGCTGCAAACGGGTATCGAATCAGCAGACTTACGTCTGATTGAACTTGCCTCAGATCAGATGGATGGCCCGCACGCAGCGCTGCTCATGCTTGCCCCGCAACTCACGTACCCCGAGCCTGAACATGCTCAGGCAGCTTTGGTTCGCTACGCCCAGGTCCCTCGGATGTTGAGCCAGGCAATACAGCGCTTCAGTGCAGGCCTTGATGCGGGGCGAACCCCTTCTGAGCGGGTCATTGGCCGGTCGCTGCACTCACTGGATTCCTATCTGGCTTCGAGCCCCGATGAGGATCCATTCCTAGCGGCGGGACTACCCGAGGGGTGGTCCGGGGCCGAGCAGTGGCAGAGTCGGATGGCTCAGTTGGTTCGGGAATGCATTCGGCCCGCCTTTGGGGAATATCGCGATGCGCTTCGAGATCAGATCGCCCCGTCAGCGCGCCCAGATGAACAGGCCGGATGGTGCTGGCTACCTGACGGGGAGGAGTTGTACGCGGCGCTGATCCGCTCACACACCACCTGTGAACTCTCTGCCAACGAACTGCACGAGCTCGGCCGGCAGCACACAGAGGTCACCTTGCCCGCAGAG
>WLLG01000064.1 GCA_009700815.1 Actinomycetota bacterium | reverse complement strand
GAGTCGACCGAATTGCTGCACGGTTTGAGCAACGGCCTCTGCGGCTTGTTCTCGATCCGCCACATCGCATTCGATTGACAGGGCTCGCCCGCCCGAGGACTCAATCCTTTCAGCGAGGGCCTTGAGTCGGTCGATGCGGCGCGCAACAAGCACAACTGTTGCCCCCTCTGCGGACAACCGCAATGCAGTCGCCTCACCTATCCCGCTGCTAGCGCCGGTTACGAGCGCAACTGTTTCATCAAGTCGTTCAGTAGTCATCAAATCTCCTCATCGGTGGCCACTTTCTAGTTGCCTGTGCTGGCAGGAGCGAACTCGGGGTGCACCCGCATGAATGGCAAGTTTTGACCGGAGGGCTGCAATCTGTGACTGGGGCGCGATCTGACTGCCCAAACACCCAGGCTATGAGTCCTCGGGAGGAGATCCCCAGAAATCGCCGGGACCCACAAGACTGCCTTCGGGGATCCCGAGCGAGTTGCACACTTGATCGAACGGTTCGTTGAGCAGTGCCATCCAGTCCCAAGATGCGGAGTAGAGATCAGTGGTGGTCTGCGAACCCCTGTGCGCAGCGGTAGCCATAATCTCGGGATCAAGGTGTGAGTGGCCTTCGGGGAAGACTCCGAGCTTGACCCCCTGATGCCACTGCAACAACACAACGGACAGCCACCCGATTCCCGCCGAGGCGTTACCCGCATTGAACACTGCGGTGTAGACCTCGCCCTGTGCCGAGGTGTTGTAGCCGGCGAGCACGTGATGAACATCGTGTGAGCCGAGAAACTCAACCGGCAAAGGAACCCCAGGCATTCCGGGTATATCGAAGCTGGCGTCCTGGTAAAAATCACGCATGACTGCCCCGAGCGAACCCTCCGGTGCTTCAGCGAGCAGGCGGTGGTACTCAACAATTGTCTCTGGTCGGGTCAAGGACGCCAGGTCATGACGATCCATCCGAGCCGAAATCACATCTCCGTCCACTGCGATGCGCTCGGAGAGGAACCTTCGAAAGAGATCGGCTTTGGCTGATGCTGAGCCTTCACTCGCAACCTGCTCGATACCAGCGGCGTTCGTCTCGTCCACGCCGAGGCGGTTTGCAACCCACCGCGCCGCGCTCGCAGCCTCCGGGTCGGGTTCATCAGCGAACAAGCCCACCAGCATCCCGGCATGAACCGCTTCTTGGCGATCCGTTTCGTTCGGTAAGCCACGCAGAATCATCTCTATTGCTTCTTCAGAATCTGCCCAAGGGTCTTCGTCGCCGAGCAGATCGGAGAAGTCGAATGATTCTTCCAAGCCGTGGCAGCCAGCGCAGCCTTCAAGGGCGGCAAACATAGAGACGAGCTCCGCCTCATTACCTTCAAAGGGCCGGGTTCCCACTGCAGTCGCGACCAGACGCATGACTGCTACGAACGACCTTCGGGCTTCTGGGGGACCAAACACAAGGAGAGCCATGACGGGATTCTAACTGCCGAGTTCGGTTGCTCTACTCGCGAGGGATCGAGTCATTCCCACCGAACTCATCGCCGAGAAATCAGGCCAGTGTTGTGGGTCAGCATTCGACCTCACCCTGCTGCCGTTGCGCAGCACCGCAAGCAAACCGTGGACACTGTGGAGCAACTCGGAGCGAGCTAGGCGCCTAAAGAAGCGTTGTACTTCAGATGGGGATTTTCATCCGGGTCCTTAAGCTCTGCGTACCAAGCAGCACTCACAGGAAATGCTGTGATGTAACGCTCCGGTCCAGCATCAACGCTGAGGGAATACACCAGCAGCAGCTGATCGCCCTTACTCGCTTGCTCCGCTGTCAGGTCCGCTCGGCGCAGAACTCGTGTGCGAGCTGTCCACCTCGTCCCGTTGGTTGACTCACCATTCGCAGGAAGCTCACGGAGCACCTTCATCGCAAGCGCATGCGCAGTCGCAGTCGCAGGCGAGGACCACGCATCTGGCCGGTTGAGCGGAGCTACCGACTCCAGCACAGCCGTAACTTCTGCGAGCATGCCCTGCTGCGGACTCGGCCCTTGGCTCAGTGGCCACTTGCCCGGTATTCCCAAGGTGTGCGCAACCTCTTGAGATGTCCAGCGGTGACGCTTGCGGCCGAACTCCGTGGGCACAGGGCTGAGCAGATACCCGTAGGTGTGGTTCAGGCCAGCGTGTCCGTAGTCGAGGCCGGCATGGGAGCCAAGTCTTGTCGCGAAAAGTTGAGCGAGCGCCTGCGGAACAGAGGCCGATCCATTCTTCTCGGTGGTGGTGCTGCTTCCCCAACGATCAAGGAGTGCCTCATCGGCAAGGTCCAAGTTGAGCAACTCAAGTAAGTCCGGAGATTCCAGCTGCAGAATAGTTGTGGCCCAAGTCGCTAGGTCCGGGTCGGGAGACGGTGCAGGCCCGGCATCAAACAGTTCTGCGAGCTCTTGATAATGGAGGTATGTCTGAGCAAGCTCTGCGAACTCATCTTCTCGGATTCGACCCCAAGTGACTGCGGTCTGCAGATGCTTGCGATCGACCTCAGCTGCCGCCGAAGGAGGCAGCTGTTGCCCAGAGGCCCCCGGTGTGTGGTCATCCACCGTTCGGGACTGGGGTTCGGCTGATTCAGGCACGAGGGCGAACCTATCTGCTGAACATGACCCGCACCACGCGTCGTCCCGTCTGGTGCTTGACAGAAGCTCAAGAAATCTGCACACTGCTTGCAGGAAGAATATTTGCAGGATCTCTGCAAGTTGTGACCGGGGGTCCTTGCTATGAAATCTCGCACTCACATGAAGCTCTTTGGCGTCGGCGTGCTGGTACTAGTGGCCGCTCTCACGGGTAGCGCCTGTTCGTCTGCCCCTGGGGCGCATGGCTCCTCACGATGGGACAAGATCGTTGCCGGCGAATGGTACGTCCCGAGCCAGAACCTTGAGGCCTATCAAGTCGGGCCAGACAGCGCAGAGCGAGTCTTCGGTGCCTTCCAGAACTGGTACGTCTTTAAAATTCGCAATGGCCACTACACGGGCCCAACGCAGTCGGTCGTCAGCACCTACGAAGACGGGGTCTGGTCAGCGCCGGTTACCTTTCCCGCAGGCGAGATGACAGGCGACATATCACCAGATGGCACCATTAGCATGACGATTACCTCGCCCGGGGAACCTGTCGGACATGCCACTGGCCACATGATCTTTGTCTCTGGTCAATGGCGCATGACCATGCAAACGGACTTGCCAGAAGGTGACGGTGTGGCTCCGTACGTTCTGCAGTGGGCCAACATGACGAAGCTGCGAGAGGGCGAAACGATTCCCGGCTCACCCTCGTTCGCCGATCTCGGCAGCCTGGTCAATACTCAGCCTTCAACGGACCCACTCGATTCGCCTCAGTATTCTTGGCTTGGCGCAACGGACTGGTCTATCCGTGACTCAAGTTTCACGAGCGGCCAACCAGAAGACTTCAGGATCAATACCTATTCGAATGGCTACTTTTTTGGATCGAGCATCGGGGCCAACCCCTTCTCTGTCACGGGAACCGTTCGACCTGATGGCGGCCTCTACTTGGTATTCACTCGACCCGACGGGACTATGACAACACGGAGCGGAACCGTGTCAGGGAATGGCGCTCGTGCACGAATGGTCTTCCATACCTACTACGGAGCGACGCCCGCAGCGGGATCTGCAACTCTCCTGCACGCAGAGCCCTGATACGAGAACAATAGAAACAAAGAATCCCCTGCCGCTATCGCAGGGGATTCTTTAGTTTTTGGTTCACCCATCGCTACTGGCAACCTTGGCTCGTAACTGACTGCATAACTCATCCAATCAGTTGGCGATACGATCTGAAATTCAACCCATGGTGGGATCTCTGAAAGGCGGAGCGTCAGTGCGGAAATATGGTTCAGTCGTGGTCGTTCTCATGGCGATAGGTGCGTTTGCTCTCGGTTCCTGCAGCAGCGGCGATGGCGACAGCGCCGCAAGCTCTACTACTGACAAACCGACCACCACCGTGAGCCGCGAAGCAGCCGCTTCGGCCACAGATGTTGCAGCCGTTTGCGATCAAGCTAACCCTGGGCAGGATCTGCACGGATGCGACCTGACGAACGCAGATTTGACGTACCGGGATCTGACCGGCGCCAACCTGACCGGCGCCAACCTCACTGGTGCCCACTTAGAAAATGCCACCCTGACCGACGCCGACCTGACCGACGCTACCCTCACCGGCGCGACCCTGACCGGCCTCCGTTCGGGTGGAATCATTGGGACACCTACGGTGTTGCCTTCGGGCTATCAGATCACCAGCGGCTACCTCATCGGGGCCGGTGTCAACCTGACTGGTACCAACCTGACTGATTTCAACTTAACCGGCGTCAATCTGAGCGGCGCTGACCTGCACAATGCCAACCTGACCACCCTCAACTTTACAGATGCCATTCTGACCGGCGCCGACCTAGGAGGCACGACCCTGAGTGGCGTCATCTGGTCGAATACGACGTGTCCAAATGGTGTTGTGCAGTCCACAGAATGCCCACGCACAGCAAGAGGCTGACCCGCTTACCGAACAACCCGGCGCATGCCCCGATTCCGCTGGCGCCTGCTTCCGGCAGTCAGTCTCCGCCGAGCGAAGAGAGGACTGCATCGTTCATGCGGTCAATCGCAGCCTGATCGACAAAGGACATACACGCCGTGACCCGCCCATCAGCTTTGGGGTCCGCTATGAACCAATCATGGGTCTTGTCGGAACCCAAATTGGGTGGTCCCAACTGCAGTTCGTACCGAGCAGGAGCGCAGTCAAAGTCTTCAGGGTGGAGGTACTTCCACACGGGAACTGCATCCCAAATTGGCTTGGTTGGACCGAAAATAGACTCCCACCAGTCGGTGTAGGCCTGAGATGCTCGCCCGAAATACGCTTCCGTCGGATCGGAACTGGCAGCGAGTTTGCGGACGATGTCGGTTGGCATCGCAGCCGAGGAAGATGCTTCAAAAGTCACAGCGGTGAACGGGATCTTTGACTCGTCCAAGATGACCGAGAGCGCCCGTGGGTCGAGTGAGTAGTTGAAGTCCCGGGCGGGCTTGCCGGAATAGATGACCGGTCCCGGTTTGCCTCCGATCAGGGCAACGATCTCTTTGATGTTCGAGGCTTCGTCCGGGTAAGCCAAGATCAAGCAAGCCACATCAGTCATTGGACCCGTAGCCAGGATGGTGACATCAGAATTCTTGCCCAGCGCGTCCGCCATGAACCGCACGCCGTCATTTACGCAACTCGACGATAGGTCGACTCCCGCATAGTCCTCCGTGGCCACCATCGGAAGCCAGGTAGCAGCTCCCGCAAACAGCGGCACGTCCATTTTCAACTTATCCAACGACTCACGGGCCACGACCATCTCTTGAGCAAGTGGGCCGTTACCCATAGTCACGACAATCCCGAGAACATTGACGTTTGGAGCATCACGCAGGAGTGGCAGCGCCCAGGTGTCGTCATAGTCCGATGGTGTAGGCATCGTGCCATTTGCGTTGCCAGATGTCAGGCCCATGGCAAGGTCCATCGACAAGATCACTGCAGGGTCGTCGTTTGTCTCAGACGTGCAACCCGCAAGCTGCAAGATGGCACACACAGCTACCAGAATAAGAACGGTTTTCCGCAAGATTCCCAAGGTACACGCCCGAGCGCTCTGTCGGCTTCCTCACTCTTGGTAGCTACGCAAGAGTCAGCGGAATTCCGATGGAAAAAACTGAACACCTGTCCAATAACGTTGAAACCCCCGCCGTAGCGGGGGTTTCGGGTGGTGGGCGTACGCAGACTCGAACTGCGGACCTCTGCCGTGTGAAGGCAGCGCTCTAGCCAACTGAGCTATACGCCCCTACTGAAACTCCCGAGGGAGCGAGGTTGAACTGTAGCGGTCAACGAAGCGACTCGGCCACACGACCACTCCAGGCTCAGCTGCTGCGTGCATCTGGATACGTTCGAAGCTCGACAACGTTGCCATCTGGATCCGCCACGTACATCGCCAAGCCGCGACCCTGAGCTCCCCACAGCACCCTTGGGCCACGGATCACGGTGAACTCGCCAGCCTCCGCAAGAGCGTTCAAATCCGCACCGGGAACAAGCAGCGCAAAGTGATCCAGATTGATCCCCGCCGGCTGACTGCCAGGCTCAGACTCAGCCTCAGACTCAGACTCGGCTTTGACTTCGAGTAAGTCGATCACTGTTGTGGCGTCCACTCGGACCGAGGGAAACGGCACCTCTCCCCCGCGCCACTGCTCGAACCGCTCCGGAGCGAGTCCCAACTTCTGCACATACCAAGCCACAGAGGCCTCGGCATCGGCGACCCGAAGCACAATGTGGTCTAGTCCCGTTACCTGCGCAGCGGGACCCATCTGAGAATCAGACATCTTCTTAGCCTCCGGTCTGCTCGGCTACCGACCCAACAACTGACGGGTCAGTCGACACACAGAAGAACTCCTCACCCAAAACTACCGATTGCGTACGCTCTGGACAGCCCAATGCGAACTTCACTTGTGTGACGATTTTGCCATCATTATCAGTGGCACAACTCACCCGGATCGCCGGTCGACCCCCGTCCTTTCTTACACACTCGAGAACGGGGGCGCTCGTGGCAACGCCCTGCTCACTAGCGGTATCAGAAGTTGAGCGATTTCCGCTTAAATAGGCGGTAGCCACGAACAAAACCAGGCCGAGCAGGACTATGACAACAAGTGGTCCTCGTCGCAGCAACCAGAAGTGCCATTCACTCAGCGGTACTTCATCGGGATCAAGCTCAGCCTGACGCAACTTGGCGTAGAAGGCATCCGGATCGTGCTCTTCCTCCGGCCGCCCCGTCTGCGGGTCGCGATACGTGTCATCTACCCCAGCCCCAGCCCCACGTGATGAGCCCGGGCCCGACCCAGAACTGGACCCTGCTGACTGTGGAGCATGCGCTGAGGGTGAGGTGCGCTGAGCACGCAGGCTTCGGTCATAGTCGGCACGGCGCCCAACATCAGACAGGGTGCTCCACGCAGCGTTGACCTCTCGCATTCGACGCTCGGCTAACGCCTGCTCGGCGGCCGTTGCTTGCCCAAGTCGGTCTGGATGCAGCACTCGAGCCAATTGGCGATGCGCGTCGCGGATCTGCTGTGAGCTAGCCCCTTGCGGAAGGCCCAGGATTTGGTAATAGCTGCGATCATCCGGGGCCGACATCAGTGCAAGCCTAGGGTGAACAAGATGACTGAGGGCAACAGCAGGCTTTAGCACCCTCAAGGGATCTGCTCTGCTACCGAGAGAAGCACAAAGGGCGGCTACTGCCTAGGAAAAGCTGCTCGGCTCCCCTATATTGATCAGGTGGATATAGTTCGAGGATCGAAGTATTCGGATAGCGAACAAAGTTCGCCTTCGGCTGCCCCGACTCCCGGAACCCTCGGTTCTGCCATGCAAAGCAAAGCATTTCGGCGAATCTTTGCCGGCACTTTTTCATCCAATATTGGCACCTGGATGCAAAACATCACCCTGATCGCACTCGCCTACCGCTTAACCGGCAGCGCTTGGTTTACCGGGGTCATTACCTTCGCTCAGCTTGGGCCGATGCTCTTCTTATCCCCGTTCGGCGGCGCTATCGCCGACCGCTTCAATCGCCGCAGCGTGATCATCAGCATGTCAGTGGTGCAACTCGTGATGTCCATGGTGCTGGCAGTAGTGGCGCTGTCGGACACGCCGAGTCAATTCATTCTCGTGGCAGTTGTAGCGAGCATCGGCTGCGCAAATGCCATCGCGGGGCCCACCATGATCTCGCTGCTTCCCTCACTCGTCCCGCGTGAGGACTTACAGCCGGCAATTGCCATCAACTCGGTTTCTATGAATGCATCCCGCGTGATTGGGCCTCTACTCGGCGGCATCCTCGGTTCTCTGGCCGGAGCATCAGCGGTATTTGTGGTCAATGGTCTCACCTACCTCTTTGTTGTGATTGCTGTGCTGAGCGTGGACATTGACTTCTCCCCCAAAGGAAACAAGGGCGATGGGCCAATTGAGCAGATGCGGCAAGGCCTGCGAGCAGTGCGAGCAGATCGAGTGATCACGCGAGTCATTGTCAGCATGGCCGTGCTGTCCATGTGCTCCCTGATCTTCATTTATCAGATGCCACTGGTAGCTCAGGAGCATTTCGAGTTAACGGGGTGGAAGTTCAACCTGCTGTTTGCCACCTTTGCCCTTGGTGCCGCACTGGGCGCACTGTCGATGGGTTCCTTCTTATCGGGTCACAATCGCGCAAAAGTCGCTCGCGTGGCGCTCGTAGTCTTTGCCGGTGCATTAGCCGTATTTGGAATCGATACGATCTTGCCCTTGGGGTTTGTGGCCGCCTTCACGCTTGGCGCCTCGTACTTCGTCATTGTGACTGCGCTCTCCACCACACTGCAGATGCGTGCCCCGGACGAGGTTCGTGGACGCATTATGGGTCTATGGATGATGGCCTGGGCAGGCCTTGTGCCACTCGGGGCGCTGGTTGCCGGGCCAATCATTGATGCAGTCGGCATTGCTGCAGTCCTGCTCTTTGGCGCAGTTGTGGCCGCAGGACTGGCAGTTCTGATCGATCTGAGCGAACCGGAACCTGCGAACCAGGCGAGCTGACGCGTCTGGAGCGGAAAATCGACACATACTGTCGATTTTCAGCTCCAGACGCGAATGCACGGACTCCTAGAGCAGTAGCTGGGCGAGTCGCTCCAACCCGGCTACGCGACTTCCTTTGACGAGTACGGCATCACCAGTGGTCAGAGACATCGAGTCAAGGGCGGCTTCGGCCTCGTTGATCCCGGCAAGTGGAGGCACCCCGTACAGGTCGGTACCCACAGCGATGATCTGAATCTGCAGTTGATCGGCCAAGTCAGCAACTGCCTGATGCTCTTGGGGCGCAGAATCTCCGAGTTCTGCCATGAGCCCAAGCACTGCGATTCGCCTGCCGGAGCCTGCACCCGGGAGCGAACTGAGCGCCCGAAGTGCTGCCGCCATAGAGGCCGGACCAGCATTGTAGGAATCGTTCAAGAGCAGAGCGCCGCTCGGCATGGTCTGTAGATCCATGCGCCAGGGCGAGGTAACTGCTGACTCCAAGCCAACTGCTACCTGCTCGAGAGAGATGCCAAGGCCGAGCGCAGCCGTTGCCGCCGCCAAAGCGTTCGACACGTTGTGTACACCGCGAATACCGAGCCGCACAGCAACCTGCCCCCATGGTGACACCAGCAG
>WLLG01000063.1 GCA_009700815.1 Actinomycetota bacterium | reverse complement strand
TGGCGGTATGTCCACGGCAAAAGGCGGCTTCGGCGGGTTTGTGCAGCGTGAACGGACCAAGCCGATCATTGCAGCAGTTGATGGCCCAGCGTTGGCAGGTGGGACAGAGTTGGTCCTAGCGGCCGACCTCGTTGTTGCCTCGAGGACTGCCGTGTTTGGTGTGCCTGAGGTAAAGCGCAACCTTGTTGCGGCTGCAGGCGGGCTCTTTCGGCTGCCACGCAAGTTGCCGAGGAATATTGCAATGGAGCTTGTCCTGACGGGACGCCTTGATTTTCCTGCTGAGCGGGCATACGAATTCGGCTGGGTAAACCGGCTCTGCGAAGAGGGTGAGGCCCTCGAGACTGCAAAGGCTCTTGCCGCAGAGATCACTGCTAACGCACCTCTAGCCGTTCGAGAGAGCCGAAAGATCGTGCTCGAAGCCACAGACCAGCCTGACGATATTGGTTGGAAACTCTCGGGAGACGGCATCGTCAAGATGTTTGGCACCGAAGACTTTGCAGAAGGTCTCAACGCCTTTATTGAGAAGCGCCCTCCGGAGTGGAAGGGCCGCTAAGGCCAACTCGCTCTGCCTTGCGCCTGACCCCCTCTAGGTGGTCAGGCGCAAGGCAGAATCGGGAAGCGGGATTCAGATAAGTGTCTCGATCAATCCGTGCTCACCGAGGAACTCGGCGAGGCCGTCCGCCAAGCCGAGTTCTGCCGCGTCCCAAGATGGGATCCAGCGAACCTCTGCAGTCTGTGACGCAGGTTGGGTCGTTGAATCAAGAAGCACCGCCTGAAAGTACATAGTCAGTGTGTGGCTCTGTGGTGTCTCGGTGTCGATTGACTCAGCCCAACCGATGAACGGGCCACAGATAGCCTCGGCCACACCGACTTGGTCTCCTAGTGCTCGAACCACCGCCTCGGCCAGCGTCTCGCCGTAGCGAACGGCTGTGGCGGGTAAAGCCCAGTTTTTGTGTTGCCTCAGCATCAGAAAGTCATCCCCACTCACCACAAGGGCGGCTACGTGGACGGCTAGATGACTCATCTGCCAGAAAGGTCCTGATGCACGGTGATTGCTCGTGCTACAAGACCAAGGGTCTCGAAGAAGTTCTTGGTCTCACGATCACCAGGCATAACCGTGGCGTCAATCCCAGCGCATTGGCGCTCGACTGCCCATTCCGTGGTGAACTGCAGGAGCAGCGCACCCATCCCGATTTCTTGTGCTGGTGATTCAACAAAGAGTTCGCTGATCCGACAGAGCGCATAGCCCTGTTCAAGCTGCGTTATCGCAGCTGAGCAGTAGCCGACCGGAGTATTCCCAATCAGAGCAATGATGAATAGGCGGTCTGTAGCAGATCCGGGCTCAAGGCTGGCCTTGAGTGAGTCCTGCTCCGGGAACTCGCTGAGCAGCGCTACTGCTCCCCCGCGCTGCTGCGCAATGTGCTCGCAGGCCAAGTCTCGCAATCGGGCAAGCTCAGGTGCATCCTCGAGCCTGGCTGGACGAACAGCCGTCTTCAACTCGATATCTAACAAACCCGTTTCCGGAGCGAACTGCTCAATGTCTGGGTCGGGTCCAGTGCTACTCAGACTCATCTGAGTTTGAATCCAAAAGCTCAAGGGCACGGTTCAGAATTGTTTGCCGGCGGCGATGCGCTAGTTCATAGTCAACTATTGCTTGAAGATCCACAGCCGAAAGCATGGCAAGTCTTGGCACAACTTGAGAGGCCGCAAGACTGTCGTAATCAGGAACTCCTAGCTCCGATTCGAGTACCTGCACGCCAGCAACCTCTGGGACCGCTTCAGGAGCCATGCTTGAGGCGCCTGTATTCGCCATCTCGTTCTGAAGACTGCCATCTGTACCCCGCTCGGACTCAAGAGGTTCTGCTTGCAACACATCGAGCACGTCGAGGGGTTCCGGCTGTACTGCACCTGCCTCGAGCAGTTCGGTAGCCGTGACCTCATGAACGCTGGAGCTCGCAGCATGACAGGTCAGCGCCACAAGCAAGGAACTTGCTAGCTCAAACTGACGAACGCTGCGGTCGAACAGTCTCGGGATTGCCGAAAGCAGCGAACCAAAATTCTCCTGGGTAGATGGCGCCGAGGATGCAGCATCCTGCTGCCTTCCCGATTCATCCAGATCTAGCTGCTCTGACATAGGTACAAGGATGCCCTGATTTTGTCGAGCCTGAAAGTCAGAACACCGACACGGCAAGTTCTACTTCTTTGCAGCCTTCTTGAGTCGCTTCTGAACCTGTGCAATCGAAGGGCAGGGTGAGTACCCCTCGGGGCAAACCAGATTGTCTTTGGGTCCAAACTGGCGGGGGTGGACAATCATGAAACAGGTCCCACAGGTGAACTCTTCAGCAGACTTTGCTGCCACCCGCTCTGTACCGTCCGCATCCGACGAGGCATCGGAAACTTCTTCTTCTTCATCCTCGTCATCAGGAGTTGCAGCGATTCGGTCTTTCAAGATGGCGTCGAGGTCTGCCTCAACGTCGTCAGGGTCTACGTCTTCATCTTCGTCGTCATTGACATCGGAAGGACGCTTACGCCTCGCAGCTGGAGCATCCTCCTCTTCTTCCTCTACAACAACCTCTGCAGAGACATCGTCAACGATGACGTCGCCGACAACGAGATCGTCGAGTTCACCGTCATCCTCTAGCTCGTCTACTTCAAGGTCGTCTTCCTCGAGTTCTTCCTCCTCAAGGGCTTCGGCCTCTTCGCCATCAATGTCATCTTCCAAGATTTCTCTTCCGTTCACGTAGACAAACCAGAAATCGGCTTGAGTCGGGCCGCATCATAGACACTCAAACAGTGTGTTGTCTGCATCCAGCCGAAAAAGTGCACTTCCCGCTCAAACCTCGACGAGTTCCACAGGCCTCAGGACGCTCAGGATTGCAGCAAACTCGGTTCGTTCGATGGACTACGACTAGCTCGCAGGACTACGGCGAGTCTCAGCCTGACGTTCAGCCTGAAGACGCTCAAGTTCAGGCTCACCCGAGTGATCCACAAACAGCATCATCTCGGCAATGGTCCTGTGGCCCGCCTGCTCGGCGATGAGGCGATGCATTTCCTGGCCCACAGAGCGATAACTGGGATGGCCCTGAATGGAGGTTCGCAACTCAATCAAATGCATGGCTTCACGTGCGTTGAACTGCATGGCGTAACGGATGCGATACGCCAAGGAGACTGCGTACCCGGCACGCTCAGGGAATCGTTCGGACAAATCGGTCCAGAGGTCCTTTGAGATACCCATGGCCTCATCAAACTGAGCCGTGAGTCCCGCGTCATCGATAGAAACTGGTCGCGTATACCCATGCCGCGGCGTAAGTTCTTGCCATTCAATAGTCATGAGTCGGTGACGCTGCAAGTCTCTGAATGCGCCGTAGTCAGAGACAACATCAAAGCGATAATCAGTTCGCTCTAATGCTCGACCAGGCTTATGACGCCTATTTGTTCGCTCGCCAACATATGCCCGAGCAACAGCGAGTCGGTCATCAACCGACATTAGGCGAACCCGGTCAAGAATCTGGGCCTCTGGAATACTGGTATGCGGATACAGCATCGCCGCAATGACTTTGACCTCGCCCTCGGGATCCCAGTCAAGCAGGGTCACCGTTGGGGCCGCTAGGCCAGAGGATTCATCACCGGGCAACATCTCGTAGGCAACGGTCTCCATGGCTTCACGGTTATTGGACATGTACTTCGAGGAGGCTCCGCCTCGGTCTGGAAGATCAACTCGCCGCAAGAAGCTGGGTATGACCTTTCGCAGCTCAACCAGCATCAATTCCGAATATTGCCGAGCCTCTGGCAATGGGTGAGAGCGCATCCGCAGTAGCAATGCTTCGAAGCCCTGACCCGAGCCATAGATTCCGACATTCGAGAGCGAGGCAGCGGGAAGGATTCCTCGGGTGGCATCAAAGGCCTTGGCACGTATGGCCTGCCGATAAACGAAGTCGGAATCCTGCTCGTTCTTTGGATAGCGCTCCCGGAAATGATCCTGGATTGACCGAGCAAGTTCTCCGTAGGTATCAAATAAGCGATCCATATCGCCTACATACCGGGCCCCCATGTTGGACCCTAGGAGTTCGGGATCTCGGTGATAGCGGAACCTACCGCCGAGCCGCTCGTCATATGGGATGTACCGAGTCGATTGCTCAAGGTACGACATCAGCCGACCCCACTCCAGAATCTTGGTGAGGAGGTTCGAGGCCTGCTCGCATGCAAGGTGTACTCCACCTAGCTGAGCGACGCTGTCGTCGCCGTATTCAAAAAAGATTCGGTCGTACAGTGCCTCGGCGCGATCCAAACCAATCGTCGCATCTACTGACTCATCACCAGTCGTGTCCAGCTCCCCAACGAACTCGTCGACGAACAACCTCCGCAGCGACTTCGCAGAGCGGGAATAACGCGCAAACAACGCACCCTTCACCACCTCGGGAAGGTTGACAAGCGCAAAGACTGGACCGTCGAGATTTGAGAAGTAACGCCGGAGGACAACTTGCTCCTCTTCGGTGAACTGCTCTGCGACGTACGTTGGTACGAGGGAACTCACGTGGCCACAATAGGTCCCTTCGGCGGGAACGTTGGCGACCCGGCCGGCAAAAAGGAGGAAAAGCGGCGATATTTCTGCCAGATCAGCCACTTCGGTAGCCGCACTGCTCAGGAATTCAGGCTCACAAAGGGTCGAGCCAGCAGTCAATGATTGTTGCAGCTAGCGATGTTGCACCGTCGAGTACTGCGCGGTCCCCGGCCTCGCTGCGTGCATATGCTGCAAATTCCGGCGTATGAATCGAGACTCCAGGTGGAGCGACTGCAATGAGAGGGTGAATGGTGGGCATGACTTGGCTCAGGTTTCCCATATCTGTGCTTCCCGTGACGTAGCCAACCACCTCGGGGTCTTCGAACGGCCGTCCGAGGAACTCCGCATTACGTTGATACCTGCTGAGCAACTGATCGTTATCGCTCATCTCGCTATAGGCCGGGTCAACCCAATTCAGATCCATAACGCAGCCAGCGGCTAGCGCTCCGGCTGCCAGACAGTTGACAACACGCTCTTTGAGTTCTTCAAGACGCTCCGTGGTTGACGCTCGGACATACCAATGAGCACTAGCAGTACTCGGCACAATATTTGGCTGCTCTCCGGCGCTGGGAAACACGCCATGTACGCGCTCATCGCTGCGGATGTGCTGCCTCAACGCAGCGACGTTTACGTAACCAAGAACGGCTGCATCGAGAGCGTTTCGGCCTAGGTGAGGCGCTGCAGCGGCGTGTGATGCAACCCCGCTGTAGTGAACATGCAGCGTATGAACTGCAAGAGTCGTGAGCGTGGGAAGGTCATGATCGGCCGGATGCACCATCATTGCGGCGTCTACCCCGTCAAACGCACCTTGCCGCAACATAAAGACCTTGCCGCCCCCTCCTTCTTCGGCAGGTGTGCCAAGAATTCTGACTCGGCCGCCTAATTCAGCAGCCAAACTCGCTGCGGCAAGTCCAGCCCCAAGGCCTGCCGCTGCAATCACATTGTGGCCGCAAGCGTGACCTATCCCTGGTAAAGCGTCGTACTCGCAGAGCACTGCAATCTCTGGGCCTTCGGTGCCTGCTGAGGCTACGAAAGCAGTCTCGAGACCATAGGCATGCGCCTGAGCATCCAGTCCGTTCTCATGCAGGGTCTTACACAAAAGGTCATGCGCATGTCGTTCCTGAAAGGCTAACTCAGGCGTCTCCCAAATCTGATGTGAGATGTCAACGAGCAAGTCCGACTGGCTCTGAACCAGTTCAGCTGCTCGCTGCTTTGCTTGCGCTGATGCTCCAGTCGCTCCCGATGCCCCAGTCACTGAGGATGCTCCAGTCACTCCGGATGCTCCAAGACGACTTTGCCCAATTGAGATGCCGTGCGCAGTCGGTCGAGCGCTCGTGGAAATTCAGACAATGGCAGGATCTCGTCGAGCACTACTGGCAATCCCTGCTCCATCAAGGAAGTCACGTACCGGAACTCCTCTTGGCTGCCGCAGCTCGCTCCCAGAATATCGAGCTGTTTGAAGAACAATCGGGGCAGATTCAGCTCTACCTTTGGCCCAGAGGTCCCACCGCACACGCACATGCGCCCGCCATGTCGAAGGGTCCGCACGGAGTATTCCCATGTAGCCGGGCCGATGCTATCGACCACGACATCAGCGCTGATCGGATAGGGCCCCTTGGAATCAAAAGCTCCTTCAGCACCAAGCTCCAGTGCTCGCGCTCGCTTGGCCGGGTCTCGTGAGGTTACAAAAACGCGTGCCCCAAGGTGAATCGCAAGCTGCATCGCAGCCGTTGCGACACCGCCGCCAATTCCTGTTATGAGCACCGTCTCGTCTGGAGCGAGTCGTGCCCTTCGTAAGAGTCTCCATGCTGTGGTTGTGCACACCGGGTAGGAGGCAACCTCGGCCCAAGTCCGGTTCTTTGGCTTGAACTCAAGCTGATGTGCGGCCACCACACAGAACTCTCCGTGGCCTCCCCAGCAGTGCTCTCCTAGTAGCCGCATCTTCGGATCGAGAACCGAGTCAACCCCACGCTGCAAAGCAGACTCGGGAACGAGGGCGGTGTTGATCACAACCTCATCACCTATCGCAAAGCTCGTCACACCCTCACCGAGTGACTCGACTACTCCCGCAACGTCATTTCCCGGTACATGCGGAAACACCGGAGGTTTGGGAAGTCCCGTGGTGAGCCAAAGATCCATATGATTGAGGGCCGAAGCACGAACCCGAATCCTGACTTGGCCCGGGCCAGCCACAGGATCTGGGACTTCGCCCCACACAAACTGACCTGGTGATTCAGGAAGATGCCATGCGTGCATGGGACTCAGGCTAGCGAGGTCAGGCCATATTGCGTTGAAGCTGCATCAAAGCAAAATCCTTGCAGCATCGGGAATGCAGGTAATTGAGAACTGCTGGGCAGCCCCACAGGGCCGTCCATCGGCCACGAATCGAAACGCGGTTTCGCCGCGAATCTCTAATCTGGTACTCACTCGCTGCTCGATCAGGGCCGGGTGCGGCAGATGCGAACCGCTCACAGCCCGGCGCAAGGCCTGCTTCCTCTGTGACCTATTGAGTTGCCCGTCCGTCACATCGAGTCGGCCATCGTTGGGATGTGATTTTGGTGCCAGGTTCAAGTCATCGAGGAATGCGGCATTCATAGCAATGACTGTGCGGCCTTTCCAGAGCCTTGATCTGGGATCCGTCAAGGCGAGCAGATGCGCCACAAAGACCACCTCCTGGTTCGCTCCTTGCGCATCGCTGAACCCTAAAACTCCTACATCTATGGGATAGATGTAGCCCTGCCCCGATCTGAGTGCTGCCTCGTCCCGCTGTGGCGCACCAAGGGTCCGATGCAGCGACCCGCCGAGTAGACCGATCAGCGGAGCAACCGTCTGGGAGTTCCGGCAACCCTGTAGGACTGCTGCCAACTCGGAGTCGGTCGACACAAACTCACTTGGACGCTCGATTCCACCGGGTTGGCCCCATGTTTCGCCCTTGCGGATTGTCATCTCTGATCCATGGATCCAAACTCACACACCCTCACGAGACCTCGCCCGAAGCAAGCACGACCCCACGAGAGAGCGACTCCGCGGCACGCCGTGCGGACTTTGCCGTGGTTGGGTTTGGTGCAACATCACCAAACTGTCTCAGGAGATCGATCAGCTGGCGGACGTTGCGCACAAAGTCTCCGCCCAACAGATCGTCATCAAGAATGTCGTCGAGTTCCTGACCCGCAGACCACGACCATGCAGAAGCGGCAAACCCAGCTTCTGGTTCACGGCTCAGCGGTAGCTTCAAGCCTCGCTCTAGGCGCTCCAAGCGCTTCCATGTGCTCTGCATCAGACCGAAACGCTTGCGCAGTTCCGTGCTTGGCAAGAGTGGTGCGGGGGCCGGTTCTGAACTCCGGTGTTCGTAGGTTGCGCAACTCACAAGCGCCGCTAGTTCGGCATCTTCGAGACCATCAAAGATCCCCTCAGTCAGACATAGCGAGATCAGCAGGTCCGACTCGTGGTAAATCCGGCGTAACCGGAGGCCTGCCGGAGTCAGCGCCCATCCGTCGCTGTGGCCAGTTCGTTCAAGGACCTCTCGAACCGAACCAAACCGCTGCACAAGGCCGGAACCACGACGGTCAATCTCTTGAACTAGTGACTGCTGTTCTTGTTGCAGTTTGGACAGGCCGAACTGAACACGCATCAGCTGATCGCGATCGGGGTGATCATGGAGCGGATGGTCCTGCTGTGCCTGCAAGGCATCGAGATACGGGTCGGCGCCCCAGATCGCAGCAGCTTCTGAGCGTTCAGAGCCCGATCCCTGCTGACCTCTGTCAGGCAAGCGCGCTGGGTTCAGGCGCTTTGGGTTGAGGCGCTTCAGGAGCCCGGCGCACTGCCTTCGGTAGTTGGGATCTTTTGGCATATAGGGAACTGGCAGATCGATGTGAGCTACCGGCTGCAGAGACCCACTCACGGTGGCAGCTTCTACCGAGGCTGAATTTCCGCTCGGGTTTACGCCTCGAACACGCATGACTCCCCCCTTTCGAGAGGATACCGAAAGCACCAAAAACAGCTTGCTCCCCTTGCGGGTACCCCGTTCCAGAACATCCCCTGGCCTTAATGCCGCCAGCGCCCTGTCGACTGCAGCGCGATTGCCACGAGCATCGCGCTTGAGTTGCCGGATGGAATCGGTGATCTCTACATATCCCGCTACGTCGAATACCAACTCGCTGTTGCTGGCTTCTGCAGAGCGGTACTCGTCGATCTCTAGCTCGAGGTTATGAACTCGCGCAGACAGCAGGACTACTGCTCGGTCAGTCTGGAACTGAGCGAAGGAACGAGTGAGTACCTCCATCGCCGGAGCCTCTTCATAACGCTCAATCAGATTGGCCGCCATGTTGTAAGTGGGCCGGAACGACGAGACAAGGGGAAACTCCCGACTTGCTGCCAGAGTGGCCACCTGAGCGAATGTGCAGAAGGGCGACCACAGCACAACGGCTGAGCCTTGGTCGTCGATTCCGCGTCGGCCCGCACGGCCAGTGAGCTGTGTGAACTGCCCGGGCGTCAAGAACTCGTGGCCTTCGCCGTTGAATTTACTGAGCCGCTCAATCACGACTGTACGCGCCGGCATGTTGATACCTAGAGCCAGAGTCTCGGTCGCAAACACAACCCTGACGAGTCCTTCAACAAAGCAATCCTCTACTGCCTCTCGAAACGACGGGATCATTCCAGCGTGATGCG
>WLLG01000062.1 GCA_009700815.1 Actinomycetota bacterium | reverse complement strand
ATGCACAGAGCCCCTCGCTGAGGGTGCACCTGACATGCGGGGAATGTGGCAAGCCGTGGCCGCCGAAAAGGATGGGGTCCCCCTGCCCCCGGATAGCAAAGCCCTCAGCACATTTCAGCGGATCGAGCAGTGTGGCGATCGAGTGACCATCACGGCGGGTGGCATTATCCACGACATGCGCGCTGACGGGACTGAGCTAAACGGTGTGCACGACGTGGCTGAGTTCGACTACTCAACACCTGTGAACGTGGTGGCGAGCTTTGAAAACGGAGTACACGTTCTTCGCCCCATCGGAACACCACTTGAAGTGACGCGTGAACGCAGCGGCGAGCAACTCATCTGGAACTACCTCGGTACCAGGATCACCCTTGAACGGATCGGCGAAGCAGATGCTCCCCCGCCACGATAAGCCCCGAATCAGCTCCTACTACCCCGCCGACTTCGGCAGGTAGCGGCCCGAACTAGCAACTAACCTCAACAGATGCCTGCGATCCTGGTACGAGAGTTGGTCAAGACTTTCGGATCTACACGGGCTCTCGATGGACTGGATCTCACCGTACAAACCGGTGAGATCCACGGATTCCTCGGGCCCAACGGCTCGGGCAAGAGCACCACTCTTCGGATCCTTCTCGGCCTAGCCCGTGCCGATAGCGGCACAGCCGAATTGCTCGGCGCCGACCCGCGCAAACATGCCGTTGACCTGCACCGACGCCTGGCCTACGTGCCTGGCGACGTGGCGCTCTGGCCCAACCTCTCAGGTGGCGAGATCATTGACCTCTTAGGCCGCATGCGCGGCGGACTGAATCAGCAGCGGCGATCTTCCCTGCTCGAGCGCTTCCAACTTGATCCCACCAAAAAGGGGCGGTCGTACTCCAAAGGAAACCGGCAAAAAGTAGCACTCGTCGCTGCACTCTCCTCCGATGTTGAACTGCTCCTGCTCGACGAGCCGACCTCGGGTCTAGACCCGCTCATGGAGGCGAGTTTTCGGGACTGCCTCATGGAGGAGACTGCTCAGGGGCGCACCGTGCTGCTCTCTAGTCACATCTTGGCCGAGGTGGAAGCCGTCTGCGGACGAGTCACCATCATCCGGTCTGGGCGCACGGTGCAGACGGGTGCATTAGCCGAACTTCGCCAATTGTCACGCACGTTTCTGAGTCTGCAGCTTGCTGGACCTGCGCCAGAGGGCCTTGGAAAGATTCCTGGGGTACATGCCCTACAGATTGAGTCCCTACCGAGAGCGTTGGCGGGTGCAGACCATGGAGCGACTCAGCTGAACCTCCAAGTTGAGCAGTCGGCCCTTGACGAGGTCCTGCGGCAAGTCACGAAAGTGGGTGTCATCAGTCTGAACAGCCAACCCCCAACGCTTGAGGAACTCTTCCTTCGCTTCTACGCTGACCCTGCAATCGGCAGACTCACCGAGACTGCCACCCACGCACAAACCCACGCACAAACCAACGCCGAGCCATGACCCGATCCGGGAGCGGATTCTCGGGCACACTCGGCTTGCTTCGCTTGGCGCTACGCCGAGACAGAATTCTGTTGCCCACTTGGATTTCGGTCTTCGCTCTTACTGCCGCCGTTTCGGCCAAAGCAACGGCTGATCTGTATCCCAGCATTGCCTCGAGGAGCGCCGCCGCGGGCGCAATCAACAGTTCCGCAGCTCTCGTTGCCATCTACGGAAGGGTCTACGACCCAGCTTCCCTAGGTGCAGTCTCGATGATCAAAATGGGCGGAATTGGAGGTATCTGCGTTGCACTCCTATCAATTATTCTGATCACTCGGCATACACGCGCCGAGGAGGAGTCCGGCCGGATGGAGTTGCTCGGCGCAACCGCGGTCGGCCGCCTTGCCCCACTGGGCTCAGCAATGGCTGTGATCCTTTTGGCCAATCTGGCGCTGGCTTTGGCGACTGCAGGCTTGTTGGTTGCCGTTGGCCTTTCGGCTGCAGGGTCTGTCGCATTCGGGTTGTCATGGGCCGGAGCTGGACTGGCCTTTGGTGCCATCGCTGCGGTCTGTGCTCAGGTGTCGGGCACCGCTCGAGCAGCCACTGCTCTGGCCTCGGCAGTCCTAGCTGCCTCGTATGCGCTTCGAGCGCTTGGGGATTCGATTTTTGGGTCCCCGCTCGGACCTGGCTGGCCAAGCTGGATCTCTCCAATCGGCTGGGCCCAACAGGTCCGTCCGTTCGCAGGCAATCAGTGGTCTGTGCTGGCACTGAGCGCTTGTTTTTCGGTGGCCGTCGCGACAGGAGCCTTGGTGCTCGCTGATCGCAGAGACCTGGGGGCCGGTCTGCTGCAAACCCGCGCTGGCCCAGCCATCGCCGCCGCAAGATTGCGATCCCCACTGGCTCTGGCTTGGCGCCTGCAGCGTGGCACCTTTGCCGGATGGCTGCTTGCTTTCGTCCTGCTCGGCCTGATGATTGGTGGCATCGCCTCGAGTGTCGGGGACTTCCTCAACAACCCGAGCGCCCGTGATTTCATTACCAAGCTGGGTGGAGAAAAGGGGCTCGTCGACGCGTTCTTGGCTATCGAACTGAGCTTTGCTGGAATCCTCGCAAGCGCTTTCGGGGTTCAAGTGGTGATGCGACTAGCAGCCGAGGAAGGTGAGGGCCGAGCAGAAGCAGTGCTTGCTACTTCCGTGAGCCGAACTCGGTGGGCGATGGGTCACATCTGGATTGCCATGTGTGGCACTTCGGCGCTGCTCCTAGCCCTTGGCGGCGCTGCCGGTCTCACCCGTGCCTTGCAAGCTGGAGACGCGAACGAACTGGGCCGATTGGTACTCGCTTCGATGGCTCAACTCCCAGCGGCTTGGGTCTTGAGCGCCCTCACTGTCGCCGTCTTCGGCATTTTTCTGAGACTGGTGGTTCTGGGGTGGGTCGCCTTCGCTGCCTTCATTTTACTGGCCGAACTTGGCCCCCTCCTCAACCTGCCTCAGTGGGTCTTGGACCTCTCACCATTTGCGCATGTGCCCCGACTCCCCGGCGTAGCTGTCACACCCACTCCGTTTGCGTTCCTGACGGCCGCCGCTGTTTTACTGTTGGCTGTGGGTCTGCTCGGCCTGCAGCGACGTGACATTGCCTAGCCGGCACACCATCAGGGCCAAGCAAGCTCTAGCCTGAGCAAGTAGCCAACCTGCCCATGTTGGAACGAATGCAACTGAATAACGTATCGATAAGCGAGGGACTGCAGATGACAGACCATGGCCTTCAAGGCGAGCAGCTAGAGGAGTCCAGGGCCCGCAGGGACGCACTCGCCGCGCAGTACCTGAAGGCTTCAAACGCACGCCCAACTACGAGCGCTCGCGGTATTCACCACGTAGCGCTGATCTCCTCCGATGTGGAACAGACCATCAAATTTTACGATGGCCTGTTGGGGTTTCCGCTAGTCGAAATGCTCGAGAATCTCGACTACCGAGGGTCCACTCACTTCTTTTTCGAGGTCGGCCTTGGCAATAACCTTGCGTTCTTTGATCTTCCGGGAGTTGATCTCGGCCCCTATGCAGAGGTGCTCGGCGGTCTGCATCACATCGCCATCTCGATGGAGCCTGCACAGTGGGATGCAGCCCGCGATCGACTCGACAAAGCCGAAGTGAACTACGACCATCAGTCGGGAACTTCGCTTTACTTTCTCGGACCCGACGGCGAACGCCTCGAACTGATCAGCGACCCCCTCGGCTGGATGTACGGCAACTCGGTCGGATAGCTCGACTTTGCAGGCGTCTGGAGCGGTTTTTCGACACATACTGTCGATTTTCCGCTGCAGACGCGATGAGCAGTAGTCGTGCGATAGTGAGGACCACCTAGAAGCTTGACGAACCATCAGAAGGACACCATGACTTATCGCGTCATCCAATGGAGTACCGGCAACGTAGGCCACCATGCCACTCGCCTGATTGCGAATCACCCTGAGCTCGAGCTCGTAGGACTCTGGGTCCACAGCCCAGACAAGGTCGGTAAGGATGCCGGTGAGCTTGTGGGAATCGAGCCGCTCGGCGTCGCAGCCACCAACGACATTGACGAGCTGCTCAGTCTGGGTGCCGACTGCGTCTGTTACACCGCAACTGCGGATTTGCGACCCACCGAGGCAATCGATGACATGGCACGCATTTTGGCCAGTGGCACGAACGTGGTGAGTTCCTCGGTGGTTCCGTTGATCTACCCTGGCCACCTTGCCCTCGACATGCGTCGCCCGCTTGAGGATGCCTGCATCGAGGGCGGCACCTCTTGCTTCACCTCTGGAATTGACCCTGGGTTTGCGAACGACCTGTTGCCTCTTGTGCTCACCGGAACCTGCGAATACGTAGACACCGTTCGAGTCATGGAGATCGTCAACTACGACACCTACGCTCAGCCCGAGGTGCTCTTTGGCACGATGGGTTTTGGACAATCCCTCGAGGACACGCCGCTGCTACTCACACCAGGTGTCCTGAGTTTTGCTTGGGGTGGGGTGGTCAAAGCTATTGCAGCGGGTTTGGGCGTTGAAGTCACCGAACTCCGAGAGGTGCATGAACGAGTCCCCGCAACAGAACGCCTCGACCTTGGCTTTGGAGTCATCGAGGTTGGCACCACTGCAGGTATTCGCTTTGAGGTCCAAGGAATCGTCAACGGTGAAGCGAAGATCATCTTGGAGCATGTCACCCGCCTCCACGATGACATCGCACCTGACTGGCCACAGCCTGCCGGGCATTCCGGGTATCGCGTCATTGTGACTGGCAACCCCAACTACACCCTGGACTTGCAGATGATGGGCGACGATGGAGACCACAACACTGCCGGACTCGTCGGCACGGCCGGTCGAATCGTCAACGCTATTCCTGCAGTCTGTGCAGCCAAACCCGGGTTGTTGTCCGTACTCGACCTACCGCTGGTCTCGGGTAAAGGCACCATGCGTTCTTAAGCGCATGCGTTGTCCATGTTGGCCGCAGCACCACGCGGCTTCAGCTTGGGAGTGGGAGTGGGAAGAATGCACCAGCAAACTGGACGATAGAGTCCAAGAAGTTGGCTGGTAGCGGATTGTCCTCGACATCCGAGTCACGAAGTACCAAGCCAAAAAGAACAATTTGGATCAGGGCTACGAGTGCCTCTGGGTCAATGCTTTGATCGATGAGCCCAAGTTCCTGGGCATGTTTGGTGGCCGCTAGTTCGATCTGGGCGATCTCGTAGTTCTGACGCGATATCCCCTCAGCGAGTTTGGGCCGGTAATGGGAGGCTCCCATAATCTCGCATCGGATACGGCGTGCCGCCACCTGCTCGCTGGCGGAATCCAAATCGGCCGATTCCCGAAGGCTCTTGAGCAAGTCCTCGCGACTGCAGTTGGGCCCGATTACTCGATCGAAGGGCCTCAGATGTTCCCCGAGTTGACGGCGGTACTGCTCCAAGAAAGCGGCCTCGATAAGCCCGTCACGGCTGTCAAAATGTGTGTAGATAGTTCCTACGGAGACCCCTGCAATTTCAGCGACAGTTGTCACCCTCAGGGCAGCTTCACCACGGCTAGCAAGAAGTTCCAAAGCGGCGGCAAGGACCCGCACTTCGTTGGAGGCCTCTTCCAGAGGGGTGGCAAGCAGGTCCATTATTATATTGTCCCACAAAAGTCTCGGCAGCATAGATACGAATAACAGATAAAGCTTTTATGAAAACTATTCAATATCAACTAATTCCTGCGGAAATGGGCTGAACCGCATCCGCTCTCTTGCCGCTTTGGGTTCCACGGGCTACGCACTAACTGCGACTGCACCTGCATCTACGACTCAAGAAGTATTCGGGACTTTCGCCCCTACTCAACCGATGCGGAGAAGGGAACAATGAGGCTGCTTCCCCAAACTGCTGGCAAGAGCGGCGAAGGAGCAGGTTGGGTTCTTCTCGGTTGAGGTGCCGCCCCATCTCGCAGCCGAGAAGGACCCAACAACACTTCCGGCAAGAGTCCAGACCTCCAGGGTAAGGCTACAGGTGGCAGACCTTCTGAAAGCTAGAAGCAACAGGCTGCAATCACAGCCTGAGCGGGGCTAGATGGGACCCAGAACCGATGATCCCAACGCCTGTTGATCTGCATGGAGACAACGATTGCAGTCTCAGAGTTGTCGAGACACACATCTCGAGGCTCTTCTTTGTAGAAGACGTCGTGTACAAGTCAAAGAAGCCCGTAGTCAACGCATTCATCGATTACTCGACCTCGGAGAAGCGAAGGATTGCATGCCTCCGCGAGATTGAACTCAATGCTCGCCTTGCGCCCGACGCCTATCTAGGAGTTCTGGACCTTTGCGTTGATGGCATGGAAGTTGATCACGTGGTCATGATGAAGAGATACCCAGATAGCGTTCGTCTGAGTTCGTTGTTGGGAACCACTCTGGCGGCTAGCTACCTAGAACAGGTCGCCGGAAAGATTCTGGAACTTCATAACGCTTCTTTACCCTGCCAAGAAGTCGACGAGTCGGCATCGGTCGAGGCTGTCACCGAGCTCGTAACTGCTGGGTTTGCTCAACTCAGTGAATTCGCTGGATCGGTGCTGGATACATACGACCTCAGACGAGCTGAGTTCCTAGCCCTTCGCTACCTTCAAGGCAGGGGAAAACTGTTTGAAGACCGCGTTGCAAGTGGGGCAGCTCGTGACGGTCACGGGGACCTGCAAGCTGATGACATCTTCTGCCTTGAGGACGGCCCGAGAATTCTGGACTGCCTCGAGTTTGACGACACGCTTCGCTACTGCGACGAACTATCCGACGTGGCGTTTCTTGCTATGGACCTTGAACGACTCGGCCACCTGGATTTAGCAGCGGGGTTCCTTCGTTGTTATCAAGAATTGGCAGTACGAAGCTGGCCTAAATCGCTTGAGGACTTTTACATTGCATACCGGGCGCTGATTCGATCGAAGGTGGCATGTCTGCGGTCTCGACAGGGAGAAACGACCGCAGCGACAAATGCCCAGGAGCTACTCGGACTTGCTACGAATCACCTTGAATCTGCGAGCGTTCGTCTGGTTCTTATTGGAGGTCTGCCCGGTACCGGAAAGAGCAGTCTTGCCGGCCTATTGGCAGCCGAAACGGGCGCCCAATTGCTCCGCAGTGATCTGATTCGCGACGAGATTCTCCCACGGGCTGAGTTCAGCGACGTCACCGAGTTCGGCCAAGGCCGCTACAGGCCGGACTTGGTTGAAGCTGTCTACGCCGAGATGCTCCTGCGTGCGGGGCGCCTACTCGAACGAGGGGAGCATGTTGTTCTTGATGCTTCATGGTCTTCCAAGCAGGACCGCAAGGCTGCAGAGGCTCTAGCTGCGGAACATTTCAGCGTTCTCAGTGAGTTTCGCTGCGAATGCCCTACCCAAGTTGCACAAAGAAGAATCGAGCAGCGACTCCTCGAAGGGCAGGACGCTTCAGAGGCCACCGCTCTGATCGCTGCGGGCCTTGCACCGTTCGCTGATCCGTGGCCAAACAGCACCCTGATCGACACCGAGAAGCTGACCCCGCAGAATGCACTGGCTCTTGTCTGCTCGTCGCTCCAAGCAAACTACCGAGGCCACCATTGAGGGTGGTGCCAGAGAAGAATGCCAACTACTCAGGCCACTTGTGGTCTTTTGGCCCTACTCACACAGAGCTCCTCACTGTTTCGATCAACTTATGTCAACTCTTGATGAGAAAGCCCGGGCCATGACCGTCGCGCTCGACGGAATAGCGTGGTTCACCCAGCTGCGGCGAGGTGACTCTGCCCAGGCAGGCGGAAAAGGGGCGAATCTGGGCGAGATGACTGCTGCGGGGCTGCCAGTGCCTCAGGGGTTTGTTCTCTTAGCTCAGAGTTACCTTGACGCGATGCAGGCAGCAGGCATGAGGGAAGTGCTGCTAGCGGATTTCTTAGAGGTCTGTCGCCTAGCGCAGTCTTCTGACAGCAGTGTCGAGGTGTCCGATAAATGCGGGCAACTACGGGCTGCCGTTCGTGCCGCAGGCATGCCTGAGGAGATGCGCGAGCTCCTTGTGGACTCGTATCGCAAACTCGGCCTCAATGCGGCAGTAGCAGTTCGATCCTCTGCAACTTCAGAAGATGCTGCAGACGCGTCTTTTGCTGGGATGCACCTCAGCATTGCCAACGTCGTTGGCGAGGATCAACTTGTTGAGGCTGTCGTTGACTGCTGGTCCTCTGTGTTTAGCGAACGGGCTGTCTCTTACCGTGCTTCTCGCTCAATGATGGACGAACCGGCGATTGCAATCGTGGTGCAAGAACTTGTTGACTCGGAACGAGCCGGAGTGATGTTCACTGCCGACCCGATGTCAGCTGATCCCGACACAATGGTGATCGAAGGGGCCCTCGGACTCGGAGAAGTAGTAGTCAGCGGGCAGGTCGAACCCGACACCTATCGCCTGAGCAAGTCGCCGTTGCGCCTCCTTTCTCTGAACATCGGTCTGCAGGACCACAAGCTGATTCCTGGGCCCAATGGCGACGTCATCAGTGCTCAGCTCGATGCCGAACATGCCGGAGCTCAAGTGCTGAGTGCTGATGAGATTTTGGCTCTCGCCGAGCTCGGTCTTCGCGTGGAGCAGGCCTACGGGCAGCCTCAAGATATTGAATGGTGCATCAGCCGGGGGGCAACGTACCTTGTTCAGTCCCGCCCCATCACGACCAGAATTGCCGCAGCATTTGGGGCTTCGAGTGCAGCAATCCTCACCGGTCTCTCTGCATCAAGGGGACGTGCTTCAGGAGCGGTTCGCATTCTTCACTCACCGCAAGAGGGTCGGCTGCTTCAGAACGGCGAAATTCTGGTTGCCCCCACAACAAACCCAGACTGGGTGCCCGTAATCCGAAGGGCAGCGGCTGTGATTACGGACAGCGGGGGAACGACTTGCCACGCAGCAATTGTCTCTCGCGAGCTCGGGGTACCGTGCATCGTGGGAGCCAGAATTGCAACATCGATGCTGCAAACTGGGCAGATCGTAACCGTTGATGGAAATAGCGGAGAGGTTTTTCTCGGCGAGCAGAATGCTCACGAACTCGGGGGCTCACAGGGCGAAGGTTCGCCTAGTAGCTTCGGCTCGCCGCCGAATCTCGCCACTGTCTCGAGTACCGAAATCGCTCGAATTGCAGGCAAGCCGCTCACGGCTCCTGCCTCCCTCGCAGAGGGTACGCAGGAGCAGCTTGCAACTCGGGTGTATCTCAACTTGTCGATGGCCGAGCATGCCCTCGAGGCTGCAGCTTTGGCGAGTGACGGAGTGGGCCTGCTTCGTGCTGAGTTCATGGTGAGCGATGCACTCGGCGGGGTTCACCCCCGAGCACTGCTTGCCCGAGGTGGTCGGAACGAGTTTTTGGATCAGATGTCAGCCTCGCTGTTGCGCATTACTCGTGCATTCGCTCCGCGTCCCGT
>WLLG01000061.1 GCA_009700815.1 Actinomycetota bacterium | reverse complement strand
CACCTTGTCAATCAAGTCCGAGACCACCTGATTGGCTTGGGTCTCGGTCTTGAACACGGTGAACTGATCGGTGGTAAGAAACTTCTCGGCGTTGTCGGGGGTCAAAACCAAGTTGGTTCCCGGCACTGGCTCTGGGCCGGTGAAGTTTAGTAGTGCGGCAAATGCGGCTGGGTCGGCATAGATAACGCCATCTACTGCAGCGCCGGGACGGGCCTGCTCAAAAAGGTCCTGAGAGAGGGCTGCCACGGTTGGGAAATCGGCTGTTCCACCCCAGTTCTGCGGAAAGTACTGTGGACGAAGTTCCAGAAGCGAGGGCGGGTAGGCCCCAGGCTTGAGGGTAAGCGGCGGCGATGTGGCTGGGCTGGCGAGGTCGTAGGGCTGACCAACTTTCACAAGCGTGAGGCGGCCGTCCTGAGCAGTGATCTCAGCCCAGTTTCCGATGTGGCCACCGATATCTCTGGACTCTGCGGGGTTGCCGAGCAGCATCACATATCGGCGCGGGCCATCGGCTCCGAGCAGATTGGGCAGGCGCATGACGCTCATCTCGGCAGTACGAGCTGTTTCGTTTGCGTTGTTCAGTTCGGTACTCAGGTCCTGAAAGGCTGCGTTCAGGGGAGGGAGCAACCATGGCGACTTACTTGCATCAAGTGACTGGACTGCAGCATCGACCTGCGCCGCAGCGTTTGTAACGGGCAGTTGTATTGATTCGACCTCCGCTAGGTTCACGCCGCCGTTCGGGGAGCGCAAGGCATCCTTGGTGACCGTGGTACTCAGAGTGCTTCCAACCAGATTGAGCTCGGTGCCTGATTGGGCAGCAGTTCGGAGTAACTCCAGATTGGGCCCCAGTATCGGTGTTGCCTTTGCCGGAGCTAACCACCATGAGTTCAGCGTGGATTCAATCTTATTGAAGCTTGCGCTGGCCTGAGTAAAAGCAGCAGTTGAGCCTTCGGGTGAATCGGAAGAGGCGATCTCTACTGCGGTTCGGGTTTGTGCCACTGCGGCCTCGACTGCTGAACGCTGGGTCAGCCCCACGAAAACGGTTGTAGCTAGGGCAACTGCTCCGAGCAGTATGAAAATGCCAGTTATACCAGCTACAACTCGCCTTGGCTGAGTCCTTGACTGTGCGTAACCGGTCACGAGTAGTGGGAGAATTGCCACAGCGGCGATTAGGGCTGTGATGCCAGAAGTGGTCGGCCTCGAGAGTCCAAGAACAGCTAAGCCGCAGAGTGCGCCAACTGCTGCACCAAGAACGCGTTGACGGAACTTGAACACCAGCATTGCACCGGCCAGTAACGCCGCAAGAAGAGCAAGGTACTGACTCGGGGTATAGCTCGCCGCTGAGGCCACTAGCCCGCCCCAGAGCAAGGTCCAACGTCTAGCCCTTGAGCCCGCTAGTGCGCAGAGCCCAACAAGCGCTGCACGGTAAACGGCGTCAGCGGCGGGCCACAAAGTGGGACTGTCCTGAAAAAGCACAATGCCAGCTACTGCGCCGGCCACGGCGATAAGTCCCACCAGTACAAGTACGAGTGGCGTAGCCCTGCGATGCCCAGTCGCAGAGCGGGTGTTCCTTGTAGATGAATTAGGCATTAGCTGACATTCTGCCGGAGATTGCTGAAAAAGCGTGGGAGCAAACCCTCAATTGACTGACTTATTCTCAGTAACCTCTCAGCGCCTTCTCAGCAATTTCCCGACCTAGCTAGCGTAAATATGGACTTGTCTGGCCCCTGATCTGATGAGGTACTACTTCGCATGGTACGAATAGTGCATGGCAAGACAGAGGTCATCAGCTCCCCGGCAGTTCAGTCGAACCGACCGAATTGGCGAACTCATGCGAGAGATCGTTGCTTCCGAACTCGAAAGAATCGGAGACGAGCGACTCGAGATGGTCACCATTACTGCAGTCAAAGTTGACGGATCCCTAGAGCACGCTGACGTTTTTTACTCTGCAATGTCAGCAGAGGAAGAGGGACGCTCAGAAGAAGTAGCCGAGGCGCTTGATGAATTGCGCTGGCCAATACAGAAGATCGTGAACCGAGAGGTTCGCACGCGAAAGACGCCACAGATCCAGTTCCGGCCCGATCTGGTCTTGAGCTCGGCCTTGCGTATTGATGAGATTTTGCGCGGTATGAGCGACCGTGGCGAGCTCGATGATCGAGTGCCGCTTGACTCGGAATCCCCGGAGGCCTCGACCAAACCAGGAGAGCCCGAGGATCAAGCCAATCCGTCAGAAGATGACGGGACTCACTCCGAGTGAGCCGCTCTCGCGGTAACCGGCCAGGTGACCCGGTCGGAATCTGCATCGTAGATAAGCCAGCAGGGATGACGAGCCACGACGTGGTCTCAGCGATCCGCAAGTTGCTCGACACTCCACGTGTTGGCCACGCTGGCACCTTGGACCCAATGGCTACCGGGGTTTTGGTCATTGGCGTTGGTGCAGCAACCAAGTTGTTGACCTTCATCACAGGAGTTTCTAAAACCTATGAAGCCACCATCAGGTTCGGGGTGGAGACCGATTCCCTCGACGCTGATGGAGCAGTAACGGCCACCTATGAGATGGCAGGACTTTCTCCGGCGCAGGTTCATGCAGCAGCTAAAGAACTGACCGGAGAGATACTTCAGGTTCCTCCGATGGTCTCTGCTTTACGAGTGGACGGTCGGCGCTTGCACCAACTTGCTCGAGAGGGAATCGAGGTTGAACGCAAACCTCGGCCGGCAACGGTTTCCCAGTTTGATCTAGTTGCCACTGCTGATCCCCTTGTCTGGACGGCCACCGTTGAGTGTTCCTCCGGAACCTATGTGCGCTCCCTAGCGGCTGATCTTGGCCAAACCCTCGGCGGGGGCGCACACTTGAGTGCACTCCGGCGCACCTCCGTTGGCCCGTACGAGATCGCAGAGGCTCAGCCGATAGATGCTGCAGTTTTGCTTCCGCCCGTTGAGGGGGTCCGGCAGTTGCAGCATCTGCAGGTGGATGAGCAGATCGAGGATTTTGTTCGTCATGGACGCGTGCTTGAACAGACACAAATTGGAGCTACTGGTGCAGGACCATGGGCTGTTCTGAGTGCAAGCTCTGCGCTGCTCGCTGTGTACGAACCGTTCCGGGAAACCAGATGCAAGCCCTCGATAGTGCTGTCCAACGAGGTCGCTGAGTAGCGTGGTGGTGTGAGAGTTCTTCGTGATACAGATGCATGCCCATCTCCTCCTGAGGGATCCGTTGTCACTATCGGCGCCTATGACGGTGTTCATTTAGGTCATCAGGCTGTGATTGCAGAGGTTCGCAGGCGCTCCGAGGCGGCAGGGCAGCGTTCGGCGGTGGTCACGTTTGATCGGCACCCTGCTCAAGTCATTCGCCCAGATTCAGCGCCACTGCTGTTGACAGACCTTGACCAGAAATTGGAACTGCTAGCTGGAACTGGCGTGGACTACGCACTCGTAGTGCGGTTCGATCCGGATAGGGCTTCTGAGTCAGCAGAGGATTTTGTGGACTCCGTATTGCATCGCTGCTTGAACGCTCGGCAGGTTGTCGTAGGGGAGGATTTCCACTTTGGATTTCAGCGTCGCGGCAACGTGGATTTGTTGAACCAGATGGGTCAAACGCTCGGGTTCTCGGTGCTCGGTCACAAGCTTGTTGGCCTAGACGGGCTGGCAGCTCGAGATGATGCGCAGGTGTCCTCAACAGCAATTCGCCGTTCGTTGCATGAGGGTCGGCTTGTAGACGCCAATCTCATGCTGGGCCGCTCACATGAGATGCGCGGAACGGTTGTCGTTGGGGATCAGCGCGGACGGACTCTCGGATTTCCAACAGCAAACGTGGCCATCCCAGATGAGATGCTGATGCCGGCTGATGGTATCTATGCCGGGTGGATCCAGCGACAAGACACGGGGTCGGTTCCTTCGGCTAGCAGCTTGGGAACTGAGGCGTTACCGGCGGCGATCTATGTGGGTAAGCGGCCGACGTTCTACGAGGATCAGGCAATGACTCTGCTCGAGGTTCATGTTTTGGACTTTGCTGGTGATCTGTACGGGGAGCAGGTTTCGGTCAGGTTTGATCACAGGCTGCGTGCGGACGCGAAGTTTGCTTCAGTTGCGGAACTCACTGAGCAACTACAACTCGACTGTGAGAAGGCCCGCAGATTGCTCGGCGGACGAGCAGGTTGACGCCTCGATTTGAGCAGGCCCCATTTCTTGCCGAGAAACCCCTAACTCGGCCGGATTCCCGTTACGATCGGAGCTAGGTGGCCATGGCGGTGGCAGCAGACGACCGGGCTTGCCTGCCCGGACCTTGCTGGTAGGTAGAGAACGCTGAGAGTTAATGACTGCTGAGAGTTAATGACTGCGGGTGAGTGAGAACGAGATGGATCAGACTGACATCGATGAGAGCGAGATCTTTGATCCCATTGAGGGCCCAGTTCTTGATGCGCCTCTTGCCGCTGAAGCCATCGAGGTTCCTCGCTTAGCTCGCCATGAGATCACTCTGGATGACGGTCACCGGGTAGGGGTCACCGTTGCAGGCAAGGGCGTACCACTTGTAGTAGTGCATGGGTTCTCCGTGGAGGGGTTCTTATACGCGCAGTCCCTATCCCGTTTAGTCAAGATGGGATTTCGAGTGATTGCTGTTGATACTGCTGGCCATGGCGCCACGCAGGGACTACCGCTGTCTGGGCAAAGCTTGAATGACTATGCAGACCTGCTTGGTCGAGTCATTGATGAACTCGGAATCGACAGATTTGTAGTTGCGGGTCACTCAATGGGTGGGCAGCTGATTACCCGCATGGCGGCAACCCGGCCTGAACGGGTAATCGGCGTGGTCTTGATCGATGCGATTGTCGGTGATACCTGGGACCTGATGGTGCAACTCTTTCGAGTAGCACCGCCTCTGCTCGGAGTGTTGAGCGGGCTGCTGCTAGTGGACTCACTGACAGTGATGCCGACCTTTAGTGATCCGGTACAAGCTACAAAGCTCTTTCGTCTGCTGGTCCCAACGGTTGCAGGCCACATGGTTCAGCCTTGGCGGCTTCTTGGACCGATGTGGACGATTCTGCGCAGCCGTTCAAGCAGATATGCCCTAGACGCCTTGTTCGAAAATGATGTTCCGGTATTTGTCTTGCATGGATCGCGAGACCTTGGTGTACCGCATCGAACGGCACGAGACACTGCACGACGCACTGAGGGCGTCCTCGTAACCATCGAAGGAGGAGGCCATTCTTGGATTTTGAGAGATCCAGAAACGCTCCCAGCTGTCATTGCCGAGTTGCTCGCCGCCGAGCTTGGAGAGAGCATACGGATCTCGTTACGGTCAGCTGGTCTGGATCAGGAATTCCCGACGCTGGAAGATGTTGAGCGTGTTTGTTATCAGCCAGATGCTCGAATCTTTTCATTGTCACCCTCTGGACGATCCTCCAAAGTTGTGGGTCGTCATCGTAAGCCCAAGTACTCCTGGCATACCGACCGCTAGGGGCAATCCTGCTGCTGGTTTTACGCAAGAGACCGTGGGCATCTAGACTTGACATTCCTCGGCTGAGTAGCCGTGCCGCTCTGGGATACGAAGCTGCACCAAAGAGTCAATACTTTGTGTGCAGTCAACGATCTTTGGAGCCGGGTCAGATACCCAAGAAAGAGACAACATGAGTAACCGTCAGGCCACCAACCTTCCCCCGAAGGCCGACACCATTACCAAATTTGGTAAGAATTCGGCAGATACCGGATCAGCCGAAGTGCAGATTGCGCTTCTGACTGATCGGATCGATCACCTGACAGAGCACCTCAAGAAGCACAAGAAGGACCACCACTCTCGTCGTGGGCTCCTGATGCTCGTGGGTCGCCGCCGCCGGTTCCTTGATTACCTCAAGACAAATGACATTGAGCGCTACCGCAGCATTATCGCTGAGCTTGGTTTGCGTCGCTGAGCGGGTCCTCGGGCCAGCAATCCTTTGCAGTATCTGTTGAATCGGCTGGCCTTCGGGCCAGCCGATTCGCGTATGGGGTGTTGAGCGCGGGTAGTCTGTCCGAACAAACAACAATAAAAGAAGTGCGGCGAGCCGGTCAGTTACCGGTTGCCGACCTCTGAGCAACCCGGCTGAGCAGATTCTCGCCGGCGCATGCCTCGGGAGTCGACCACTGGGAACTGGCCTTGTCGCACCTAGACGATCCCGAGGGGGATCGAAGGAGGGCCACGTGGCCACATTCATTCGCGTCGAAGCACCAGTTGGTGAAGACGAGAACAAAACAATTTCATTCGAGACTGGCAAGCTTGCTGGTCTTGCTGGCGGAGCAGTACTCGCCGGCATGGGTAACACCAGAATCCTGATGACTGCAACTGCAGCGGGGCATGTTCGAGAGGGCATTGATTTCTTCCCGCTGACAGTAGATATCGAAGAGCGCATGTACGCCGCTGGAAAGATCCCTGGGTCATTCTTCCGTCGTGAAGGTCGCGCGCCTGAGTCAGCCATCCTGACCTGCCGACTCATCGATCGGCCGTTGCGGCCTTCGTTCCCATCAGACTTCCGTAATGAGGTCCATGTTGTGGGAACTGTCTTTGGTGCAGATCAGAAGAATCCCTACGACGTCCTTGCCATCAACGGAGCCTCTGCTGCGTTGATGATCTCGGACATTCCATTTGACGGCCCAGTTGGCGCCGTGCGTTTGGCCTATTCAATCGATGGCACCTGGATTGCGCATCCAACCTATGAAGAGGGCGATGAGTC
The DNA here is from genome assembly GCA_009700815.1 of Actinomycetota bacterium. Classification (GTDB taxonomy): domain Bacteria; phylum Actinomycetota; class Acidimicrobiia; order Acidimicrobiales; family Microtrichaceae; genus IMCC26207. The sequence goes on along the minus strand of WLLG01000061.1, from coordinate 2,655 downwards.
AACCTTCGAGATTGTGGTAGCTGGTCGGGAACTCGACAATGGCGACGTTGCCGTGATGATGGTCGAGGCTGGCGGTACCGAGGGCGCGTGGGGTTACTACGAAAATGGCGCACCCAAGGTTGACGAGGCAGCCCTTGCTGATGCCTTGAACGAGTCAAAGCGTTGGATCTCCGAGGTCATTGCGTTGCAGCGCAAGCTTGCCGAGGAAGTACTTGCAGCAGACGGGCCAAAGGCCGTGATGCACTACAACCCTCAGGTTGATTACAGCTCAGAGATTTATGCTCAGGTTGAGTCCCTTGGCGGCAAGCAGATCGTCGAGATCATGCAGATCGCTGATAAGGCCGATCGCACCGCTGCTGAATCTGCGTTGCGTGACGATCTGCTCGAGCGAATCGTTCCTGGACTCGTGGAAGCAGCAGTTGCAGACGGTGTCTCTGCGGATGACGCAGCAGCGAATGCGAACAAGCAGACCAAGAACGCTTTCCGCTCCTTGGCTAAGTCCACAGTGCGTTCACGCATTGTCAACGAGGGTGCACGAATCGACGGTCGCGGACTGAGCGATCTACGTGCATTGTCGGCCGAGGTTGACGTCATTCCAACCGCTCACGGAACTGGTTTGTTCCAGCGTGGAGAAACCCAAGTCCTGAACGTTGCCACGCTTGGCATGGCCAAGATGGACCAGATGATCGACGGAATCGATCCGATTACTCGCAAGCGTTACTTGCACCACTACAATTTTCCTCCGTTCTCTACTGGAGAGCCTGGATTTATGCGTGGTCCAAAGCGTCGTGAAATCGGCCACGGTGCGCTTGCAGAGCGCGCTGTGTTCCCAGTGATTCCTTCACTTGAAGAGTTCCCCTACACCATTCGCTTGGTCTCTGAGGTGCTTGGTTCAAACGGTTCCTCCTCGATGGCTTCAGTCTGTGCGTCAACGCTTTCCCTCATGGACGCTGGCGTGCCGATCAAGGCTCCAGTGGCTGGAATCGCGATGGGCCTTATCTATGCAGATGACAAGTACGTCACGCTGACAGACATTCTTGGAGCCGAGGACGCCTACGGCGACATGGACTTCAAAGTTGCCGGTACCTCTGAGTTCATTACGGCTTTGCAGCTTGATACCAAGATTGACGGCATCCCCGCAGACGTTCTTGCAGGGGCGCTCAATCAGGCAAGAGAGGCTCGTTTGCAGATCCTTGAGGTCATGGCGGCTGCGATTGCGGCTCCACGTGACGAGGTCGCTGCGACTGCTCCAAAGATCATTAGCTTTGAGATTCCGATTGACAAGATCGGTGAAGTTATTGGTCCAAAGGGCAAGGTCATCAACGCCATTCAGGCTGAGACCGGCGCAAACATCAGCGTTGATGATGACGGTATGGTCGGCATGGTTTCGATCGCTGCAGTTGATGCTGGAGTGATGCTCGAAGCCGAGCGTCAGATCAAGCTCATCCTCGATCCGCCTACTGCAGAAGTTGGCGCCATCTACGAAGGTCGAGTGGTGAACATCACCAAGTTCGGTGCCTTCGTGAACATCCTGCCTGGCCGAGACGGTCTGCTGCATATCTCCAAGCTCGGCGGCGGAAAGCGCATTGACCGGGTTGAGGATGTCGTTGACCTAGGCGATGCTGTTGCTGTGCGCGTTGAAGACATCGATCCGAACGGAAAGATTTCTCTAGCGTTAGCAGGAGATGAGTCCCCAAAAGCGAGTGAGGGCAGCGCGACGAGCGCTGCTCACTCCACAGCAAGCTCCGACTCCTCGGCATCGCCTGATGAAGCAGCGGGTTCTACTGATTCACAAGGCAACTCTGCTGATACACAAGGCAGCGAAGAAGCCTCATCTTCCGACCGGATTGAGGTGAGCTTCGCTGACTCGTTCGATGCCGAGTTGTCTGAAACCTTCGGCGACCTGGGGCCTAACCCAGTGCGCAGTGGCGGAAGAGGACCAGGCGGCGGAAGCGGCGGCGGAAATGGCGGTGGTCGAGGTGGCCAACGCCGTCGTCGATGAGTCCTGAAATCTCAACGCAGCTTTTCTCGTTCGATTATTCGGGATTAGCTGATGAGTACTGAGCTTACGCAGCGAGGAGCGAACAATTCGCTCCTCGCTGCGAACGTTGAAAAGACAGTTCTATCGAACGGAGTTAGGGTCCTTACTGATTCTGTGCCGCACACGCACTCCGCCACTTTTGCAGTCTGGGTGGGCGTCGGCGGCAGGGACGAGCCAGCAGAGATAGCCGGTGCTTCGCATTTCCTTGAACACCTTCTCTTTCAGGGGACTGCTCGTCGCAGTGCCGTCGATATCGCCATAGCAATCGATGGTGTTGGCGGGGACATGAACGCCTATACGGCCAGTGAATACACTGCGTTCTTTGCGAGGGTTCCTTCGAGTGAATCTGATCTAGCGGTCGACGTTCTTTTGGACGTTGTGTCACACCCTGGCTTAGCTGAAGATGACGTTGAGGGCGAGCGTGAAGTCATCCTTGAAGAGCTTGCAGCAGCCGAGGACGACCCAGAAGATCTAGTGGGTGTTCGCCTCTTCGAATCACTCTTTCCGGGCCATCCCCTTGGACGAGAGGTGCTCGGGACTAGCCGAACCGTAGAAACAATCCGGCGTGATCAGATCGCGGGTTTCTTTGAGGATTGGTACCAGAGCCACAACCT
>WLLG01000060.1 GCA_009700815.1 Actinomycetota bacterium | reverse complement strand
CGAGCGTTCACGGCATTCCTCTATCTCGGCCATTCATGACAGGGTGACCATAGCCGGGGCAACAGCGGTGCAGGAAAACCGTCAGCAAATGATTCAGTTGATCGGTTCCGAACATGGTGTCTATCTGCCACAAATTGGCCATGGACGTGTGCCCCTCAAACGAAGCAGCAGGAGGGCTCGGTAGTCCTGTTCCGAGGGCGATGCAGCCGCCGGATCGCCTGAGCCTCCCATGCCACGCCAAGTAGTGAAGTCGAACTGATAGGCGCCGCGATAGCGGCCTGAGGCGCTGACAATGGAGTAGTTGCCGCGGGATTCGCAACGGCGAATGCGCGCCAAGGTGGCTGATTCCTGTGCCGATGGGTTACCCATGACTGCAAACTCGAAGGCTGGCGAGCCTGGAGCAGCCTCTGCGGGAGCCGGCGCTGGGTCTGCTGGGTCAGAAGGTGTCTGCTGTCCAGCGGTTGCGGCTGCTTCCGCTGCGGCGGCCTCGGTTGCAGCACGCTTCGCTGCGGCGGCCTCGGTTGCTAGCTGTTCGCTCTGTGCCGCCGCTACTTCCGCTTCCGCATCTCGTTCAAACCCCGCTGCTTGGATCGCATCGAACTGCGCTTCGACTAACTCTCGTGATGCAGTCTCCAATTCCACGGCGAGCGAGGCACGACCAGGAGCAGCCGCTGCTTTGAGTGCTTCGAAGCGCTGAGCAGCTTGATTCGCAGATGATGACTGACCAATCGAAATACTGCTTTGCCAGGAAAGGGCCACAGCTTTTTCCGGGCTGAGCGAGGCACGAAAAATCGCTGACTGCCCACCATCGATATATGCAGAAACTGCATAGTCGCGTAGCCGTTGCCGAGAGGAGACCATCTCGGCAGTCAAGGCTGAGTCTTGCTCGCCAAGTCGAGTTGCCTCAGCCTGCAACTGAGACACGTTGAACGAGAGTTGTGCCGAGCGCGTGTCGGCCTGCTCTCGCTGAGTCGTGGCGGCTGCCAGAGCAGTCTGCGCAGCAGCGACCCGTTGCGAGGGCTCAGCAGATGCTGCGGCCGCGTTCGTCATGGAACACAACATCGCAACCGCTAACGCAGCCGCTACAGCACGCGCACATGAAACATGCCCGAAGAGTCGATCTGTTGGGGGGGATTGAGGGTTCATGGAGTACTCGCCGCTGCTTGCGCCAGTTCGCTTGCTGGTCAGTCCTTGGAGGAACTTCTGCGGGAGCGGCTCAAGATGATGAGCACTGCCGCAACTGCTAGCGAGGCCCCAGCCACTGCTAGAAGCACTGCACGGTTTGCGGTTCCTTCTTCTGGTGCAGCAGCCACAGGAACCTCTGAGGCTTGCTGCGGCTTCGGCCCATAGGGGGCAGCTTCAACCTTCGGTGCCGCCTCAACCTTGGGCGCCGCATCAACCTTCGGCACATCTTCTACCTTCGGCGCAGCCTCTACCTTCGGCACAGCCTCTACCTTTGGCACATCTTCGTCTGCGCCAACCGAGGCTAGGAGTGCATCAACGGGTGCAGTCTCGCTTGTTGAAGCTGCTGGACGCGGGCGCTTGGGGTCGTAAGCCATCAGATTTCTCCAGGGGTAGCGGCGGTCGCAGCTTGTGCCCAAGGGGATCCAACTTCGGTTGGCACGAGGGCTTCAGGATCGAGCACCAACGATAACGCCGTGAACTCGGCGGCGGCCTGAGACGCCCCGTCTCGGGTCAAGGCCCCAACTGGCTCAGACATCGCAGCGGCTTCGGTCACGGCAGCACGCAGCCGCACCGGTGGATCGAGTACCAAGCCCGGGTGAGCTTCGCTGAGAACGCCGAACCAGTGGTTGGCGTCGCGAGTTCGCCCAAGACGGTTGATCACAATGCCAGCAACTTGTGGACGGCCCGATCTCCGTTCAGAAATACGGTTCACGTTGAGCAGGATTTGATCGACTCCATCGGAACTCCAGGCCGCAGGTTCCGCCACAATCAGCACCCGATCAGCAGCAAAAAGTGCGTTCACTGTCAGCAAACCAAGTGACGGGGCGCAGTCGATCAATACATCGTCATAGCGGTCTGCAACTCCCTGAAGCGCTACAGCTAGCCGGTCTTGGGCCCCGATCATGTCGGTGGCAAGCTGTGGCTCGCACTTGGCAAGTTGTGGGGAACTCGGTGCGACGTCAACGGGCGTTGCAAACTCGGGGTGAGACCAACCTGCCCTCTGGATAACGCCACTGATTGATCCACTTGCATCGCTCAGTAATGCAGTATCGATTGCTTGGATCACCTCGTATACGCCAAGGCCGGTGGTTGCATTTGCTTGGGGATCAAGGTCAACCACAAGGACTCGTCGACCACGTGCGGCATAGGCCGCTGCTAGTCCGAGAGTGACGGTGGTCTTTCCGACACCACCCTTTTGGTTCACCAACGCGGTGATGCTCATTCCACAAAGCTACCCAAGTAATCCCGATTTGGTGGCCACGCTTCACATAGGCGCAAAGAGTTGGGGCCGCACGGATCCTCCTCACCGCCTTGAATTCGCTGTCACAGTCGCTACCTAGTGTCGGTCCACCGCTGCTGAAGCAGTGCCCTTCCCCTGACATCAACTAACAAAAGGAACGGTCATATGACTGGCTCCGCTCAACCGAATCAACCAAGCCCTCGCAACCCCGTTGGCAAACCCGTTCTTATCTTCCTTCCGGGATGCCCAGACTGCGACCTCACCTGCGATCCCCTACTCGCTCACCCCAGCGGTGGAGACACCTATCGAATTCTCGAGGTTCCAACAGAGTCCGCAACGGTAGGCATTGACGATCTAGTGATCGCCCTTGAGTCAGACTCAGTTCTCGAGTTTGTTGCCGTGATTGAGCGCCGTTGCTTGGCTTCGTTCAGCTTTCACTTGCCGGGGTGGATAAATCGCGAGCGCTTTCTCGACCAACTCGCGGCAACGGGAGTCGCAAGTAATGAAGTACGGCACAGAGTGTTCATGTGTAACGCCTCCTCCGAAGAACAGGTTCACGCCTTATGCGATCTACTCAATGAGTTTCGCGTCAGCGCTCGACTGTGCGATCACGTCACCCAACACTGGCACGCCTTGTCAGCCTGACTCGGCCGGCGGGCGTCAGGCCACCCTTGTGATGTCGGGTTCGATGTAGATCAACGTGATCACCGGGACAGCGGCGCGCACATTGGCCTCTAAAGCATCGATTGCTTCAGCGAGTTCCGACATCGACAGGCTGGAGTCAAACTCAACCTTTGCGGCAAGCAGCACTTGCTCTGCGCCGATGTACTCGGTGCGCTCGTGAATCACTCTGACTACTCCGGCAGATGAAGCCATTGCCTTGCGCAACTTCTCCCGATCCTCTGCAAGGGCTGGTTCACCGATGAGCAGGCTCTTCATTTCAATGCTCAGAATGACTGCGATGACGCCCAGAATCAACCCAATGATTACTGACCCGATGCCGTCATACACGCCGTTCCCAGTAGCCACAGAAACCCCGACTGCAACAAAGGCAACTGCTAAGCCAGTCATTGCACCAAAGTCTTCTAACAAAACCACTGGCAACTCGGGCACCCGAGAATGTCGGATGAATCCCCACCAAGAGTCTTTACCACGTAAGTGATTCGATTCAATCACAGCAGTCCGAAGGGAATAGCCCTCTAACAGCATCGAAAAAATCAAGATGACAAAGGCGATCTGAGGACTAGTTATCTCTTCTGGATGTTGAATCTTGTGAATGCCTTCGTACAAGGAGAAAACCGATCCCAGAGCAAAAAGCACAACTGCCACGACGAACGCCCAGAAGAAGCGTTCTCGGCCGTAGCCAAACTGATGCGAATCATCGGTGTCTTTGTCGGCTTGACGGCGACCAAGTAACAACAGTGCCTGGTTTCCCGTGTCGGCCACTGAGTGAATTGCCTCCGACAACATCGAAGATGCGCCGGTCAGAACAAACCCGATGAACTTGATGATCGCAATTCCCAGGTTTGCGCCTAGCGCCGCCAGAATCGCTTTTTTTCCTCCGCTCGCTGACATCGTGTCTCCTAGATCAGACCGGATGCCCGGCTACACATGCAGCATCATAGGGTGGGTGCCCGTGTGCTCGGCTCTGGCTTAGGCCACACTCACTACTGTGCCAGAACTCCCTGAAGTGGAAACGATCCGCAGACAGCTTGACCCGCTTCTGCGTAACTGCACCATTGTGGAGGCTTGGGCATTTGAGTCACCGAAGTTCACCCAGGCTCATGATGCAGTCGGGTGGCGACTCGATGGGGTGAGACGCCGAGGTAAGTACTTGCTGATGAACCTTGACTCCCCTACTGGGAAACGAGAGCTGATTGTTCACCTCGGCATGACGGGACGACTCTCGGTTTCTTCAAACCTCCTCGGTCAAGACACCCTCGACCATCAAAACAACCTCCACGCCAGAAACAGCCTCCACGCTACAAACATCTCTGCCGCAAGCCCTCAGAACAGTTGGGCAGAATCTGCCGCAGTTGATCCAGCGGACAGTTCTTCACTGCGCCATCTCCGGGCAGTCTGGACTCTGGATGACGGACGCTGCTTGTACTTCGATGACGTTCGACGATTCGGTCGGATTGCAGTCGTTGCTGCCGCTGAATACCAGTCGCTGGCCACGCTCGCTGCACTAGGTCCGGAACCATTCGATGACTCCTTCACTCCCGAGTATCTGCGTGCGCAGATCAACTCGAGCAAACGCTGCATCAAAACACAGTTGCTGGCTCAGAGGGTTGTGGCCGGCTTGGGAAATATTTATGTCGACGAGGCTTTGTGGAGGTCACAGGTGCACCCCGCAGCGAAGAGGCTCACTCTTATGCAGTCAAAAAAGCTCCGGGATGATATTTGCGATGTCCTCAGTGCTGCGATCAACAACGGGGGAACCACACTGCGCAATTACAGAGATGCTGCCGGTGCATCAGGTAGCAATCAGCGATACTTAGATTGCTATGGCAGGGCTGGTCAGGACTGCCTCCGTTGCGGATCGACTCTGAGGCGGATCGTGATAGACGCCCGAGCAACTGTGTATTGCCCGAGATGTCAGAAGTGGTAGCGAGGCGGCCTGCGGACAGCATTCAAACCCACCAACTTTCGGGGTACGTCGACGCCTACGACCAGCCGAGATGGACAAGCTCGTCGCTGGCTACCTTGAACGCCAGGGAATCAACCGCCGCCGTAGTGTCAGGTCCTGATGCCACCTACATACAAGAGCCGCGCCACCACGACAGTCGCAGAAGCCACGATGACCTGACGCGTCGAGCGGCGGAGCGGGATGGTGTCGGGCTGCGGGCCGAGCTGGCCTGTGCAGCGATCACCACAACCGCGTAAATGCCGAGAAAGCCGAGTATCCCGGCGAAGGTTCCGAGCGAGTAGCCGAAAGGCGAGATAATCGTCGACGCGACGTACGTTGGAAGCACTCCCGCGATGCCGGCGCCGAAGCATCGTGAGAGCGGCCGCAAGTCGGTCCGACTTGTTGCCAGGCCAGCAGCTATGAAGGTGGGAGCCATGATCGCCCCAGCGGGCGATGAAGAGCGGCAGGATCGTGAAACCTCAAACGACCCTGCCTGCCATGAGCCGACGCCAAGCACAAGGCCGAGGAGACCCTCAGCTGCCACCACATAGGGAGCCCCCAGGCAGGTCGGCCGTTCGGAATCCAGGGCATGAGCAACCGGCGCTTCGGATCTTCAAGGTGGGCGATCACCGAACCTCCCACACCTGTGCTTGTCGCGGTCGGATCGCTCCGGGTATCACCGAGAACTCGAACCGTCCCAAGAGGATTCGCAGGCGCTAGTCCTTGCGAACGACGTCCAGATTCCGGAGCGTCGGCGGCTCGAGCGCGATCGACGCAATCGACGCTGTGATCTCCCCCGTCACCAGCAAGTCGTTGCTGATGGCCGCTGATTCGACCGACGGGAACTCCACGATCATCAGGAACGTTCCCGGACGCTCGCTCCCCTCCGGAGGACCTCACGGTCATCGCCCGGCAGACCAATGGTCTCAGCGACTGGCCGGCCTGTCCGGCAGATCCATCCTCACCTAGTCAAATTCGGTAAAGGAATCCGCATTCACCATCACTTTCGCACGCCTTGGACCCAGCGTCTTAAGCCCCAAATGTAGCGGCCCAAAGCCAGACACAGGAATACAGTCGTGGGGATCGAAGCGAGGTTCCGGGAGACCGAGCAGCGCGTCGCACCCAGCGAACGGACTCGACCTGCATGAGCGTTGGGTCCGACCTCGCGTCGCCGCCGGTGCGAGAGCAGGCGATCAACAACGACGATCAGACCCTCCTCGGAGCAGTCACCCCGCGTTGACGCGGCGGGCCCGCAAGGTCTGGATCGTCATACCCGACTCGCTGATGGTGCCACCACAACAAGGACCCCGCAGGTCAACCACCACCACCGAGTTTCGGGCACCACAGGGCTCAGGCTGGACGTGCGGTGACCCAGCCGAACTCCGAGGTGACCCTGAGTCCGGTCGACCCAGACGTGTCGCGCAATGGATCCATAGCGTCGCGCAGTACATCGCAGAAGGCGTCGTAGCCCACTGCTTCGATGGCGGGCACGGATGGCCCCGCTGCGGCGAGGGCCCTGACCGCCGTGTCGAGGTCGGGCCACTCGTTGGTCACGTCGACGGTCCCCTGCTCGGTCAGTGCGAAGCCGGACGACTCAAGCAGGCCGGCCATCACCGCACTGGTGCCGCCCTGCTCCATGGTGGCGGACTGGTGGCTGGCCGGCGAGTGCTCGATGACGGCGCGGAAGTACGGCAGGAGGCCCATGCGGTCGAGGGAGCCCCAGTAGGTGAGGCCAAGTCGGCCTTCCGGGGTGAGCACACGACGAGCTTCGACCAGTGCATCCTCGCAGCCGCTCCAGATGCCGTTGAAGCTCGTGGCCACGTCGAATGACGCGTCGGCAAACGGGAGGGCGAACATGTCGCCGACGCGCAGATCGCCGTCGGGCGTGCGGGCCCGTGCAATGTCAATGAGGGCGGCCGAGGCATCGAGGCCGCTCACAGTGGCACCGCGGCGTGCGGCCAGCTGAGCGGCGAAGCCCGAGCCGCAGGCGATGTCCACCAGGCGCGTGGCTGGGCTGACGTCGAGGCGGCCGAACAGCATCTCGTTGGCTGGACGGGCGTAGGGCTCGAACAGGTACGCCCACTCGGCTGCACGGGCACCCCAGCCGATCCCCGCCTGTATCCACCGCTCCGGGTCAGGCGACGAGTCGGCGGAGGCTGTTGCTGTGCTGGTGACGGTCATCTTGGCTCCTAAATAGCACGATCGGTCGTGCTTAATTATACAGTACGACCGATCGTGCTATCTTGTCAACCAATGGATGCAGCCTCTGCAAGCACCCCGCGCAAGACCCGCGCCGACGGCGAGCGCACGCGCCACCTCATCCTCGATACCGCGGTCCGCCTCGCAACCGTCGAGGGGCTCGACGGGCTCAGTATCGGCACGCTCGCCCACGCCACCGCCATGAGCAAGAGTGGCGTGTACGCGCACTTCGACTCCAAAGAAGAACTTCAGCTCGCAACGGTCGACAACGCACGCATCCTGTTCATCGAGGCGGTGATCACTCCCGCGCTCCAACACAGCGGACTCCCCCGTCTGCGCGCCCTGTGCGAGTCCTTCCTCGCCTACGTCGAGAACCGCACGCTTCCCGGCGGTTGCTTCTTCGCTGCTGCCGCTGCCGAACTGGGCGGGCGGCCCGGTCCACTACGCGAGCGCGTCGCCGCCAACCAGAAGGGGTGGATCGGTGTCCTCACCCAGGCGGCTGGGGAGTCCACCGCCCGCGGCGAGCTTCGCACCGACACCGACGTCGCCACGCTCGTGTTCGAACTCAACGCGCTGGTTATCTCGGCCAACACGGCCTTCATTCTCCACGACGACCCGGCCGTCATCGGCCAGGCCCGCACCGCCATCGAGCGCGTGCTCGCAGCCGCGATCCCCACCTGACCCACACTAGGAACGAATGGCCAGAAGGGAACCCGGATTTCCAATCTAGCTCCCAAAGACCGTGTGGGTCCCTACACCCGGTCGTGCTGGTTGACCTGGGAGGACGCGGGCCAACCTTGGGCTGTTGACTCGACCACGGATCTTGGGCGACGGCCGCTCGGGGTCCGGTGCATTCCGCGTAGATCGCACCGCAGCACGACCGACGACGCGCTGAAGGGTTGAACCGGGAGACCTAAACCTCCTCTCTCAAACCCTGACCCTGACCAGGGAGAAGAAGACAAATTTCTTGTGATTTGCACAACATCGTTGGCCGGCTCAGGATTCACTCCTGAAGCGATTCCTCAGCGAGCGATCAGACGCATTGCGCTACCCCTGCTAGTGTTTCAGTTTCGTTACGAAATGAAGTCGATCCACGAGGTCTGTTCTCCGCTGTGAATACTTCTCTTAGTTCATCCCGAGGCACGCGTTCGGTTGCTCGACGAGCACGAACCAGGTTGTTTGTTGCTTTGGCCGCTTCGGCCTCTGTCGCGCTCATTGGAACAACTGCACTTCCAACATCTGCAGCAACAAATGCTTTTGCCAAAGACGACAACCCCAGCTTGGCCGAACTACAGACCCAGCGCGCCGCAGTGCAGCAAAAGGCCGCTGGAAAAGCCTCACAAGTCAACACCCTGAAGGCTTCCGATGCTCAAGTGAGTTCTGCTCTGAGCGCCCTCAACACAAACGTGAACGCCCAACAGGATCGTCTCGAAGAGGCCGAGCGCGCTGTCGCTCAGGCACGAGCCGACCAGGCAGCCGCCGAGGCCGCTCAGTCAGCCAAGCAGTCCGAGCTTGATGCCCTAACAGCACAGATGAAGGAATCGGCTGTTGACGCATACGTCTCCATGGGAAGCGCCAACAACATCTCTGTTGGAACTGACGACATCAACGACACCGTCAACAAGCGCACCCTCATGTCCGTTCGAGCCAACGAAGACATTGGCTTGGTAGAAAAGTTCCGCTCCGTCCAAGAGGATCTAGAAATTCAAAGGGGCGCAGCTACAGCCGCAAACACCCGCGCAACAGCTGGAGCCGAACAAGTTGAAGGTCGACTGAACGAGTTGAACAAGGCCTACGCAGAGCAGCAAGCCTTTGCTGCCAAAGTTGAAGAGCGGTTGAACTCTGCGCTCGCAGAAGCGGATTCACTCGCCGCAACCGACGCTCAGTTGTCTAGTTCGATTACCTCCAAGCAGGCCGAGATTGCCAAGGCCGTGGCCGCACAGCGCGCTGCGGACTCAGCACGAGCCGCTCAACGTGCATCCCAGAGCAAACCAGCAGTCTCGGGCGGTGGCGGAAGTGCAAGCAGCGGCGGAAGTAGCCGTGGTGGCGGAAGTAACGGCGGCGGTGGCGGCGGTGGCGGCACCCCTCCCAATATCACTGGCAGTGGT
>WLLG01000006.1 GCA_009700815.1 Actinomycetota bacterium | reverse complement strand
GCCTAGCAACCCAGGCAGGATTCGTGTCGATGCTGCTGATCCTTCTGGCAGGAGCAGTTGGCGGTCTGATTGGAATAGGGCTCAGTCGCTCTGCTCGCTATGAACTTCGTGACGTGATTTCAAAGGTCCGCGGCTAATCAGTTCCTTCGCCATGGCTTCACAACGTGTGGCTCCAACTCGGAGAATGTGCTGTGCCCTAGCGGCTTGGATAAGGGAGACCCCTCTGGGGCCGACACCCATTCGGCAGCGCACGACTTGTCGCTTCGTGTCAGACCAGTCGGCTTTGTAGGACTCGTCGCCTCTGAGCAAGTCGTACTCAGCGAACCCCTGTGAGCACGCCCACTGCAAAATATCTGCCCTCAACACTGATCCGCTGCCGCGCCACTCGCGTTCGGTTCGTCGACCTGCCTGATAAAACGCCAGAGAATTCCCGCAGAGCAGATCAAGCTCAGTGGCAATCACGTCACCCTCGGCGGAGACGAGTTCGTGGATGATGACCGATTCGCTCGCCGCACCAGCTACGGCTGCTGCGCGAAAGCGTTTCCATCCATCGAGGAACGAGGACTCCTCGGACCATCGACTGTCGTGGAGTTCGGCCAAGCGGTCCAAAGCCGAGGGCATGTCATCGGTGGGTACTCGCCGAAGATAAACCCCTTCTCGTACGAAGCGCTTTCGAGTGCGCGAAATCGTGCTGCGCACTTGGCCTGCGCGGGCTGCTAGGTAGTCAGCGCTATCGGCGGGCAACTTGGTCCAGGGGGCTGCCATGCGCGCAATTTCATGCGAGCTCAACGACTGCGCCAATGCTCCTGTTGCTGCTAGGCCGTCCAAGTCAACTACTCGAGAGCCCGGCCGCTGCAGCCATCCCAGCACCAAGTCCAGCACCTCTGTTGCGTGATCGGATTGAGCAATCAGGTCGAGGTGATCAGGGGCCAAGGTGCCTTGGCCGACACAGCGCACCCGTTCCACAGCGAATGGCCTTGGGCCTACCGTGTCGATTTGAAACGCCGCTCCACCAACAAGTTCAGACCCGGCAAAACAACAGAGCAAAGCGGGGGTCCCCTCTGCGGCATTGTTGATCCACCAGCTCGCCAGGAAGGGCGAGCTCAAGTTTTGTTGATCGACGAGCGCATCCCAAGCAGACTCGAGCGCTCCTAGTTGGTAGCGAATCTCCAAGCGAAGCGGTGAACGAGTCGTTGAACGAGTCAGAGTCGGCGGAATTGTCACCCGTGGAGTGTGTCTGAGGAACGTCAGGATCGCCACCCGAATCGCACAGAACTGTTGTCGAAATGCGCAAAAGGGCAGTAAAACCCTCTCCAAACGCTTCAAACCGTTGAATTCGGGTGATATTGCCTAGCTGTTTACGGGGATTTCGCAAAAAGCGGCTTGACGATGAACAAAGTCACACGTTTACTAGAGGGGTGCCAAACACTTCGTGAGTGTTTCGGTCAGAACGAAAAGCGGACACCGGATCATCGTCTACCGGTGGAAAAGTAACGGGGGCAATATGCTGAAATACTCTGAAGCGAGTGAGGTCTCCACGAAGCGGCGAGTCCTGCGCTTCCAAGGTGGTGCAGCCAAAGATGCCGCCGCAGTTGCTGCAGCTTCAGACCCACAAGTTATCGATTTGCGAGATGCAGTAAAAATTTCTCCTGCAGGGGCAGATTCCGAAGCAGTCACGATTATGCCCCTACAGCAGCGCCGAGCTGTAGGACGAACGCTGGTGCTCCTTGGTCATATGTTTGACTTTCTTGCCCTTCTTCTGCCACTGACCCTTGGCTACCTCTTTCTGAACGATCAGATCTCAATGAAGGTCGTTGTGTTGTTCGCTGCAGTTGGAACTGCATTGTTGTGGCCAACTGCTCGCCGCGGCCGCCACGCTGTCGCTCCGAGCGAAGGCCTAGCTTCAGTAGTGGCTCGCCTCGGGCTTGCGCCAGTGGTCACGCTCATCATCGTGTCGATTGTGAATCTGGGTCGCTTCGGCATGCCGAGCGAGTCCATTGACGTGTTCGTGATTGCACAGATCGTGCTTGCGACAGTCCCGCTTGTGTTGCTCGGACGCTTGGTGAGCTTCCGGCTTGTGGCATCTGCTCGATCCAAAGGGTACGACCTCGAGGACGCGCTGATCATCGGGGTTGGTCCAATCGGCTTGGACGTAGCCCAGGCCCTGCTCGACACACCCTCGTTCGGTCTCGTGCCCTCTGGCTTCGTGGACCGCTTCCAAGAGGAACTACCGCTGCCCATTCTTGGTCGCCCAGAGAACCTGCCAGAGATCCTTGAGCAAACTGGCATTCGCCACGTTGTGCTTGCCTTTGGTTCGGCCGGCGAGGAAGAACTCGTGAGCATCATCCGCCGCTGCCAAGACCGCATGGTGCAGTTCTACGCAGTGCCTCGCCTGTTTGAACTTGGCCTATCAGCTGGCGATGTCGGGTACGAAGTCTCGGGTCTGCCGCTCGTGCCAGTTCGTCGACCTGGCATGTCCTGCAACATGTGGCCAGCAAAGCGAGCCTTTGATCTAGTGGCTGCTTCGGTGCTGTTCTTGCTTACTCTGCCCCTGTTGGTTGGCTGCGCCCTCGCAGTAAAACTCACGAGCCGCGGCCCTGTGTTCTTCCGCCAGGTGCGCATCGGCGTGGGTGGCCGCCCCTTCGAAATTCTGAAGTTCCGTTCGATGAAGGTGAACGATGAGTCCTCAACTCAGTGGTCAGTCGAGGAAGATGACCGAGTTACCAAAGTCGGACGCTTCTTGCGGCCAAGCCATCTTGATGAGCTCCCTCAACTCATCAACGTATTGCGTGGTGAGATGTCTCTAGTTGGGCCTCGCCCCGAGCGTCCGCACTTCGTCGAGCAGTTCAGTTCAGAGATCGACAGCTACCAGTACCGTCACCGTGTGCCCGTTGGCATCACCGGTTGGGCTCAGGTCAACGGATACTGGGGCGATACCAGCATCGAGACCCGAGTTCGCCTTGATAACCGCTACATCGAGAACTGGTCGCTCTGGCGTGATCTGGTGATTGGTCTGCGCACTATTCCCACACTGCTGGGCAAGCGACGCTAGAAAGTCGAGACCAAGGTTCTGCCACCCAATTCGGCGGCTCAACTGCTTTCAACTCGACTCATGGCTAAAGTTCTCGCTGCTTGAAGCTGCTCGTCATTACCTCACGGTTTCCCTATCCGCTTGAGCGCGGTGACAAGCTGCGCGCCTATCACCAGATTCGGCAACTCTCCAAGCAACACGAGGTGACTCTTGTGGCGCTGTCTGAAGGCGCAGTCGACCCCGAAGCACTACAGAAAGTTGCTACTGATTGTTGTAGCAATATTCATGTGATTTCCAGGTCTCGCCTAACCACCGTCTGGTCAACCCTGTTAGCAGTCCTGCGGGGTCGGCCGCTGCAGGTGGGTTACTTCGCCTCAGCGGCAGCATCAAGAAAAATCGATCAAATTATCGAAGAGGAACAGCCTGATCACATCTATTGCCAGTTGATCCGAACTGCCTCGTTCGGTCGCGGAAGTCAGGTTCCTAGAACTCTTGACTACCAAGACGCGTTCAGTGCCTCTATGCAACGTCGGGCAGACCAATCCCCAGCGTGGCTTCGGTGGATTTTTGCCTTTGAAGCGCGAAGGATTGCTCGCTACGAGGAGCAAGCATTTGGCTGGTTTGATTCCCAGGTGATCATCTCGGAGCAAGATCGTGATTTGCTGGGCTTCCCGGGCTCGGAACAAGTCCAGATTGTGCGCAATGGGGTAGATACCGAGTTCTTTTCTTCTCGGAACATGCCTGCAGATCAGCGCGACCTTCTCTTTGTCGGAAACATGGGCTACCCGCCAAATGTGAATGCGGTGACCACTCTGGTTTCTGAGATCCTTCCACTGGTTCGGCGTGCACGGCCGCAGACAGATCTACTCATTGCGGGCGCGCGTCCGACGAAGTCAGTGCAACAACTTCAAGGCGTTGGCATTGAGGTGAGCGGATGGCTAGATGACATCCGGTCCGCTTACGAGCGAGGAAGAATCATGGTGGTGCCGCTCGTAATTGGTGCGGGACTACAAAACAAGATTTTGGAAGCCATGTCTATGGGGGTTCCCTGCGTGACCACCGAACTGGTGAATTCTGCAATTGGAGCAGTCCCCGGCGAAGAAATCTTGATTGCATCTACTGCTCAGGAGTTCGCCGATCAGACATTGCAGCTCCTGACATCGCCAGAACTGTATGACCGCATCTCTACAGCTGGCAGGCAGTTGGTGCAGAGCCGTTATAGCTGGCAAGCCGTCGGGGATAGCCTCATTTCGGCTTTCGCTCGCAATGTTCCCGAATGAATTATCCTCTGGCTCTCTCTCGGCCTCTCTTTCTGGCTCTGCCGGTAGCACTGCCAGCAGCAAATTCGAAAAGGATCGTGTCATGAAACGCCTAGTTCAGAGTCTGCTTCAGCGAATCTTTGGCTTTGAGCGCTACCTGTTCTTGTTCGCGTGGTTCAAGACAAAGACACTGCGATGGGATCCCAACGAACGTGACGTTCTGCAACTCATCAGTCGTATGAGCGAGCAGTCGACCGTGTTAGATATCGGGGCAAATATTGGAATCATGACGGTGCTGATTGCGAAACGCGTTCGGTACGGGCATGTTCATGCGTTTGAGCCCATCCCCGAGAATTTTCGGGCGCTCACGCGACTCGTGTCGCACTTCAAACTAGAAAACGTGACCTTGCACCATATGGCACTGGGTGAAAGCTCTGGACAGCTCGAGATGGTGATGCCAGAACAGCAGCACGTTCGCATGCAGGGCCTGAGCCATGTCGTCCAACCCGGCCAAGAGGTCGTGGGGCACCGTTATACGGTTCCCCAAGAACGTCTTGATGATCTTGGAGAACTCCAGGGCGTTCAGATTGACGGAATCAAGATTGATGTTGAGGGGTTTGAGCAGTTCGTCTTTGCCGGAGGCTTAGAGCTTCTGCGGAGTTGTCAACCCCTGGTCTATGCCGAACTCGTTGAGCCAGAGAATCGAAGGTTCTCCTGTGAATTGTTTGAATCATTGGGCTACACCGTCAGCGTGGCGCAACAAGATCAGATTGTTCCGCTCGATCCAAGCAGGCACCGTTCACACAATTTGTTTATGATTCCTCCGCCAACCTGACGGTTCCGCCCTTGACGCGGTACCGTATCGACAAGCAGTCGCGGGTAGTTCAATTGGCAGAACGCCTGACTTTGGATCAGGAGAGTGCAGGTTCGAGTCCTGCCCCGCGAGCAATGAGTTGGCAGTCATGAGTTCCTTACCCCAGATCCCGCCACTCTCGGCGATCCTTCTTGCCGCTGGTGAGGGCAGTCGCATGCGTTCTGAGCGGCCCAAGCCGCTTCACCGGCTGTGTGGTCGGCCCATGCTGATGTACGTGTTGGACTCACTCATCGAGGCCAAACCCAAAGTCGCAGTGATCGTGGTTGGACACAAGGGCGACTGGGTCACCAAGAAGGTGCAGGAACATGCACAAGACTTTGCCGTGGAGTTTGTTGAGCAACAGGTTCAACGAGGCACAGGAGACGCCACTCAGGTGGGCCTCGTAGGACTCGAGGACGACTCCGAGGAAGAAGACGTTTTGGTGCTCCCCGGCGATGCACCCTTGTTGCGGCCGGGCACCATTGCACACCTTGTTGAACAGCATCGCAGCACCGGCGCTGCTGCGACCATGCTCTCGGCGGTTCTTGAGGACCCGACTGGATACGGACGTGTTCTGCGCGGCAAGGATGATCGAGTCGAACGCATCGTTGAACAACGAGATGCGACTGAACAGGAACTCCTGGTTCGAGAGGTCAATACCTCGATCTATGTGTTTCGGCGAAGCCTGCTAGCACCGGCGCTGCGGCGCATTGAGCCAGACAACAGCCAAGGCGAGTACTACCTGACCGATGTTGTAGATGTTCTGAATTCTGCAGGTCACCGTGTTGAAGCTGTTCTGGTTGCAGATGCTGCAGAGGTGCAAGGAATTAATGACAGAGTTCAACTTGCTGCAGCCGAGGCCGAACTCAGGAGACGTACCAACGAAGGATTGCTGCGCTCGGGGGTCACAATGGTCGACCCAACCGCGGTCTATGTAGACACCACCGTGCAGGTCGGGACCGACGTCACCTTGTTTCCGGGTGTGATTTTGCAAGGCAGCACAGTCATCGGTAGCGGTAGCGAGATTGGCCCGAATTCCCGCTTGGTCGACACCAAGGTTGGGGATGGTTGCGTGGTGCAGGCTTCGACGGCTGTCAATGCGCGCATTGGAGATCGATGTGTGGTCGGTCCGTATGCATCACTTGGCCCAGCAGATGTTGTTGCGTCAGACACGGTGACTGGACCGTTCTACACTGCAGGCTTGGAACTCTGAGAGTGCCTTTCGGGCCAGCGTATGTTGGCTACTTCTGGCGCTCAATGGCACGGGGAGGCTCACCATGGAACTAGTAACAAAAAAGCGGTTGACGATCGTTGCGGGGCGGGTGAATCAGGAATTGGCTCAAGAGGTTGCAGAGCGACTGAGCTTGGGCCTGGCACCGTTGCCGATTGCAGAGTTCGCCAATGGCGAAATTCACTGCAAGTACGGAGAGTCAATCCGCGGTGCGGACTTGTTCATTTTCCAGAGTCACTGCTCCACATCCGAGATGTCTGTGAACGACGCTTTGATGGAGCATCTGATCATGGTTGATGCAGCAAAGAGGGCATCTGCTAAGCGCATCACCGTGGTTGCGCCCTTTTACGGGTACGGCCGCCAAGATCGAAAAGCCGAGGGACGCGAGCCAATCACAGCCAAGCTGCTCGCAAACATGTTCGAAGTTGCCGGCGCCAAACGCATCATCAGCGTCGACTTGCACTCAGGGCAGATCCAAGGCTTTTTCGATGGCCCCGTTGACCACCTGACAGCTATGCCCGTGCTCGTTGACTGGATGGCGACCAATCTTCCAGAGGACCTTGTCGTGGTTTCTCCAGATGCTGGGCGAGTCAAGGTCGCGGAGCGTTACGCCAATCAACTGCATGCCGATTTGGCCATTGTGCACAAGCGGCGGGTCCGTGGCGCCAAGAACACCGTCGAGGCCAAAGAGGTTGTCGGCGAGGTTGCCGGACGCACCTGTGTTCTCATTGACGACATGATCGATACTGCCGGCACGATTTGCGCCGCTGCAGAGCAACTCGTTGAACGAGGTGCCACGGCTGTGTACTGCGCTGCAACTCACGGGGTGTTCTCGGGTCCAGCGATCGACCGCCTCAAGAACTCAGTGATCGAGAAGGTCGTCATTACGAACACTCTTCCCTTGCCGCAAGAAAAGTGCATCGACAAGATCGAGGTTCTTTCGGCAGCTGGGATTATTGCTGACGCAATCGACGCGGTCTTTGAGGACACCTCTGTGTCAGAGATTTTCGATGGCCAAAATCAGAGCTAACTAGGCCTGAGCCCTGCTCTGAGCGGTTGCGCCACAGGAGGCTTCTGGCCGCTGTCTGGCAATGCTTAGGTATCAAGAACTACACTTTCCCCCGTTCCGCACGGAAGTTTTCGTGCGATCACCCCGCATCAGCAGTCTCAGGAGTCATCCCATGTCCGAGGTAACCCTCACCGCCGCAACAGGCCGCCTAACTGGCACACCCGCCTCACGCCGCGCCCGTCTCGAGAATTCCATCCCAGGAGTCGTTTACGGTGCCGGAAAGCCTTCCGTTCCGATCTCCGTTCTGCGAAGCGACCTTCGCCGTGCCATGACCACCGATGCAGGCAGCAATGCTCTGGTGTTTCTTGCTGTAGATGGCGAAGCCGCCGATCAGGTGCTCGTTCGCGAGATTCAGCGTCATCCAGTTCGTCGTGATGTCACCCATATTGACTTCATGCGCATCGACCCAACGAAGCCAGTGGAGCTCGAAGTTCCGATTATCTTGGTTGGCGAAGCGAAGCAGGTCACCGTGAACGGCGGCATGACCGAGCAACGCTTGAACAAGCTCAAAGTGCGAGTCAGACCAGATGCAATCCCGAACTCAATCGAGGTCGACATCTCGGCCATGCAGCTCGACCGCTCACTGCTCGTGAAGGACCTCGTGCTTCCCGAGGGAAGCGTCTGCTTGTCAAAGCCACAGCAGGCCGTGGTCACCGCAGAGCTGACCCGTGCAGCAGTAGTGGCTAAGCCTGCAGATGATGCAGCCGCTGATGCAGATGCAGCTGCCGCTACGACTGAGTGAGTTGTAGCGCTCAGTCCACATGGGATCCCCCTGTGATCTCCTCGTGGTTGGCTTAGGTAACCCAGGCGACCGCTACGAACATACTCGGCACAATGTGGGTGCCGACGCCGCAATGAAGTTGGCTAGCCGGCAGGCAGACTCGCTTCGTTTAGAGAAGCGTCTCAAGGCCCACGTTGGTGAGTATCGCATTGGCGGCCGCCGCGTGGTGGTTGCAGTTCCGACTACGTGGATGAACGAATCCGGTCAATGCGTATCTGCACTTGTACGAAGGTACGGGATCGAGGACTGGTCCTCTCTGGTCATCGTGCATGATGAACTTGATCTTCCCGCCGCTCGGGTGAAACTGAAACAGGGTGGAGGGTTGGCAGGCCATAACGGCCTCAGGTCAATTACTGCTCACCTGCACACCCAGGACTACGCAAGAATCCGGATTGGTGTAGGCCGGCCGCCGGGAGGCGCAGAGCAGGGAGCTGACTGGGTGCTGTCCAAGGTTCCAAAGGCTCAGCGCGAACAACTCGAATTGGCCAGTGAGCAAGCTGCTGATGCAGTGGTCATGATTTTGGATCAGGGTATGGACGCAGCGATGCAACAGTTCAATGCCAGTAGCTGAGCAAGGTAGGTTCAGGTGGTGACTCAACCGACCGCACCTCTGGCCGGGCTCAATGCGATGCTGCGCGAGGAACCCGGAGTGCTGGCTGCTCTGGGTCGAGCATCCACAGTTCTCGTGGTGCCCGAGCCAGCAAGGGCGGTGACCCTGGCAGGGTTGCTTTCAGCTTCTCGACGAACTCCCATGGTGGTAGCCGTTCCTACTGCTGCCGATGCCGAGCGCCTATCGGCAGACCTGCAAAATTTTCTTCCTGCGAACTCAGTTGAACTTTTTCCCGCATGGGAGACGCTGCCCTTCGAGCGTGTCAGTCCCTCGATTGAGACTATGGGTCTGCGACTGCGAACAATGTGGCGATTGAGGACAGCTGACCCTTCCCTCTCTGTGATTGTCGCTCCCGCTCGAGCGCTAGTGCAGCGGCTAGGCCCGCATGTAGAAGATGTCGAGCCCATACGAGTGGCCCTTCGTGACCAGGTTGATTCTCTGCAGTTGATTGAACAGCTTGTACTGAGTGGGTATCGCCGGGAATACCAGGTGGAACATCGCGGTGAAATTGCAGTTCGTGGATCCATCATCGATGTGTTTCCAGCTACGGCTGACGTTCCCGTTCGAATTGATCTTTGGGGAGATGAGGTCGAGCGCCTGACCGAATTTTCGGTAGCTGATCAGCGCTCCACAGTCGATCTTGAAGAATTAGCGGTGTTTCCGGCTCGCGAGCTACTGCCATCAGAAGAGGTTTGCGAGCGTGCCGAGCAATTGTTGGCCTCACAGCCTTGGGGTCGGGAGCAATGGCAACGGTTAGCAGATGGCGAAGTCTTCGAGGGGATGGAGGCTTGGATGGCCTGGCTCGCAGACAGCGAACATGTTCTGTTCGACCTCGTGCCAGATGACGGACTAATCCTGTTAGCTGACCCCCGTCGACTTCGTGACCGTGCGGCCGATATTGCAGCGGAGGAACGAGACCTAGGGCAGTCGCTCTCTCGAACCTGGGGACTGAAGCTAGATGCGGATGGGCAGGCGAGCGATCCGTTTCCTCAGATGCATGTTGAGTTCAACCGACTTCTGCAGCACACCAAAGCACCCGTTTGGTCAATCGCTGCTGTGCCGGACTCCCCGGACTCGCCGGCCGTCACGGCTCTTGCTTGGCCACCTGCTGTCGGAGAGGCAGATGCGCTCCTGCATCAGTTGCGACAACTCATCGCCGAGGGCTACGCAGTGGTTGTCTGTGCTGACGGTGAGGGATCAGCTAGCAGAATCGAAAAACTGCTGAGCCAGCACGGCTTGTCATTTCCTATCCGCATTTCTGATGATGGAACTGCGCCCAACCCGGCCGACCTTCGGTCTGCGGGTGGATCGATTGTTTACGCGCCCCTTGAGCGGGGCTGCATCCTGCCAGCAGTAAAACTGGCATTGCTAGCCGAAGCAGATCTGACAGGTCGTCGTCGGACCCATCGTGCTGCCAAGGCCCCGCGGCGTGAGGCTCAGAGGTTCTTCGAGGATCTCAAAGTTGGCGACCATGTTGTGCACCACGTGCACGGGGTGGGTCGCTTTGATGGCATGGTGACTCGTTCAATGGGCGGCGCCGAACGCGACTACTTGCTGTTGGAATATCGCGGCGGGGACAAGCTCTACGTTCCCTCCGATCAGATTGACTCCATTCGGCTGTACTCGGGGGGCGAGACCCCTCGGCTCAACAAGATGGGCGGGTCTGATTTCTCTCGCTCCAAGTCCAAAGTTCGCTCGGCAGTCGCAGAGATTGCGCAGGAACTCGTGGTGCTCTATCAAACCCGCGTGTCCACTGCTGGCCACGCATTCGGAGTGGATACACCATGGCAGCAGGAAATGGAACTTGCCTTCCCGTTCCAAGAGACACCGGACCAGATAACAGCCATTGCGTCGGTCAAAGAAGACATGGAGTCCACCGTTCCCATGGATCGCCTGGTATGCGGGGACGTTGGGTTTGGAAAAACCGAGGTTGCGCTGCGAGCGGCCTTCAAGGCAGTACAGGATGGGTTTCAGGTAGCGATTCTGGTACCGACCACTCTGCTTGCCCAGCAGCATTATCAGACCTTCAGTGACCGTTTTGCTGGTTTTCCAGTCCGAGTCGAGTCGCTTTCACGCTTCTTGACTCCTGCCCAGACCCGATCAGTAGTCAAGCGTTTGGGCACAGGTGAGGTTGACATCGTTATCGGAACTCACCGACTGCTCTCGGGAGACATCATCTTTAAGAAACTTGGTTTGCTTGTCGTAGACGAGGAACAACGTTTCGGGGTTTCACACAAAGAGTCCATCAAACAGTTCAAGGCTGCAGTCGATGTCCTGACCCTTACCGCAACACCGATTCCAAGAACGCTCGAGATGAGCCTGACGGGAATCAGAGACTTGTCGCTGCTCAACACACCCCCAGCAGCGCGTCAACCCATCTTGACCTACGTGGGCGAGTTCGACGAGCGCGCAGTCACCGAATCGATTCGCAGAGAACTGCTGCGCGAGGGCCAGGTGTTCTACGTGCACAACCGGGTGAGAGATATCGAGCAGCAGGCCACGCGTATTCGTGAACTCGTTCCCGAGGCTCGTGTTGCTGTGGCGCACGGTCAGATGGATGAGGGCAGCCTCGAGAAGGTTGTGGTGGATTTCTGGCAAGGCGAGTATGACGTGCTGGTTTGTACCACCATTATCGAGTCGGGCATCGATATGCCGACTGTCAACACCTTGGTTGTGGAACGTGCCGATCTGCTGGGCCTTGGGCAGTTGCATCAGCTGCGTGGGCGCGTTGGTCGTGCAGGTCAACGGGCGTATGCCTATTTGTTTTTCCCGCCAGATAAGCAGCTCTCCGAAGAGGCCTACGAGCGGCTGAAGACCATTGGAGAGGCCACCGAATTGGGATCTGGTTTCCGCATTGCCATGCGAGACCTAGAGATCCGCGGTGCAGGCAACCTGTTGGGCACAGGTCAGTCTGGTCATGTGGCTTCAGTGGGATATGACCTGTACGTGCAGATGGTGAATGAAGCTATTGCCGAACTCAACGGAGAGGCCGCCGTTGTACCAGAAGAGATTGTGTTGGAGCTGCCTGCTCCGGCCTTTCTGCCACCGGATTATGTCGAGCGGGAGGACGTGCGCCTAGATGCCTATCGCCGTCTAGCCGCGGTGCAGACCTCGGGGGATGTGGACGATATCGCCCTGGAGTGGGTGGATCGTTTTGGCCCAGTTCCACCGCCTGCGGCGGCGCTACTTCAGGTAGCGCGAGTTCGTGCAGAGTGTGTGCGCACAGGGGTGACCAGCGTTACCGTCTTGAAGAACTCAACCATGGCCGGGCCGGGGCTAGTTGCGCACGTATCTCCTATCCGCCTGCCCCAATCCAAACAGATGCGATTGGCTCGTCTCTACAAAGGTGCGGTGTATCGCGACCAAGAACAGGAGCTTCGACTGCCGGTCCGCGGTGGCGCTGGGATTGCAGAGGATTTGATTGCTGCTCTGGGCGAACTCGTACCCTCGGCTGAGGGACTTGTGGGCTCTGGTTCTGCCTCACCCGGTCAGTCGGCATAGCATTCTCATTATGTCTCGGGTACGTACACCATTTTTCTTTCTTCTCGCTCTGCCGATTTTGGCCGTACTTGCTTCATGTGGGGTCACTGCAGATGACACCGCTGCGACGGTTGATGGCAAAACGGTCTCGATAGAAACCGTGAATGCTCTTGCTCGGGACGAGGTCTTTGGTGCTCCAGGGGCTTCAACTGCAAATGACAGTGTGCTGCCCGGGGAGCAGGCACGAGCAGCGCTGCTACTCGCAGTGCAGGCAACTGCGTGGGCTAGCGAGTTGGAGCGGTTTGGCGGCTCGCTCTCCGCTCAGGCTGAGGATCAGGCAAATCAGCAGATCGATGCTCAACTCGGCCAGCAAGGGGCGCCGAGTCAGATCTCGGCCACGGCCCGAGCAGTACTCGTAAAGTTTCTTGCTGCGCAGACACTTCTTGGAGAGCGGTTTCAGTCCATCCAGGAATCAAGCACCGAAGATCTTCGTCTCCTCTACGACCGACTACCCATCGCCCGAGAACTGACTTGCATGACTGTTGCGTCAGCAGACCCCGAGGTTCAGGTTGCAGTGCTCAAACAACTCGAGTCCGGTGCCCTCCTCGAGGAGCTTCCGGGTGTCTTCCCGGAAGTAAATATTGTTGCAACTTCAAGAGACTGCATTCCAACAGCGTTGCTCTCAGGGCTGATTCAACAAGCCGTTGTAGGCGCAGAATTAGGAGTGACTACTGCTCCAGTTACTGCGACCGACAGCCAAGGCAATCCGATTACGTATCTCATTCGCGTAGACGAGCGGAAAGTCGTACCGTTTGAAGAAGCAGTGCCCGGTCTGTTGAAGCTCATCTCGCAAGGTCCGGATACGTGGGTGCAATTGGTGGTTGCGTCTGCTCAGATCTATCCCCGGTATGGGTCTGAAGTTGGCTTTGGGCCGAGCGGTCAGGCAGCAGTTCTGCCGCCCCCTGCTCCGGAACTCCCCGGGGGCGGGCTCCTTGATCCACGGGTGATTCAGGCCACGAATACTCCGTGAGTCTGCCGCGAGTCCACGTCATTGGCCTCGGCCCTGCGGGGCCCGATCTAGTGACGGCCGGAGCCATGCAGCTCATCGCAACTATCCCTCGGCAGTTTCTGCGTACTGAGCGCCACCCCGCGGCGCAGGTTATGCCGCAGGCGCAGTGGTTCGACCGCCTGTACGAGTCTGCTTCATCCATGCCGCAGGTGTATCAGTCCATCTGCGAGGCGCTCGTGAGTGCTGCATGTGAGGAACACGATCTTGCAGTGCAGATCGGCGCCGTGGGAGAGGTGCTCTACGCAGTGCCCGGCTCGCCAGTGGTTGCTGAACATACGGTGGAACTGTTGTTAAGTGACCAGAGGGTTGAAGTTGTCATTCACCCAGCACTGTCGTTTCTAGACCTTACGTGGGCACGTCTCGGCGTTGACCCTGTTGAGCTTGGAGTGCGCCTCATTGATGGTCATCGCTTTGCAGTTGAGGCTGCAGGTCAGCGAGGCCCGTTACTTGTAGGGCAATGCGATAACTCGTTCACGCTGTCTGACATCAAGCTGTCTCTGGATGACCCGCCGAGCAGCCCAGTGGTGGTCTTGCAGCGTCTTGGTCTTCCAGACGAGAAGATTTTTTCTGTTGATTGGTCGGATCTCGACCGCGAGGTCATCCCAGATCACCTGACTTCAATCTGGATCCCAGAGTTTGCTGCGCCAGTAGCGGCTGAATTCATCAAATTGCAGGAACTGCTAACACGGTTGCGCGCAGAGGATCCGTGGAAGGCCGAGCAGACCCATGATTCGCTCAAGCGTTATCTCTTAGAAGAGACCTACGAGGTTTTTGAGGCAATCGATTCCTACGATTCCGAGTCAGGGTCGGGCGCTACGGAACTCTGCTCCGAACTTGGCGACTTGTTGTATCAGGTGGTCTTTCATTCTGCGATTGCTTCCGAGGCAGGTTGGTTCACTTTGTCAGACGTTGCCCTAGCGATTCACGACAAGCTGTTGGCCCGCCACCAAGCTCTTGAGCAGGCGCTCGGAGCGCAGCTTGGATCAGCCGATGTTGCTCAAGTTGTGGCGCTGTGGGAATCCTCCAAGGTGCACGAACAGAGCCGAAGCTCTGCCCTGGATCAGATTCCTGCTGGGCTTCCGGCCCTTGCCCGAGCGCTCAAGGTTGCAAAACGCGCAACTGGCATTGAGGGCTATGTCGCTCCGGTGGACTCTGCCGGGTTGGATTTCGCTGAGCTTGATTTCTCAGAACTGGATTTCTCTGAGTTGGGAACCGCTTTACTGAAGTTGGTTGATCTGGCGCAGGAGCGGGGCTTTGATCCCGAGGAAGCCCTTCGACAGGCCACTGATCAGCGCATCGAACAGCTTCGTACTGTCGAGCGAGCAGGTTCTGAGAATCCCTAATTCGATCGGGCAGTCATCCCTTGCTGGTAGCTCAACAATGGGTCGAGTCGATTTGCCGCGTACAGTGTTTGGTCATGCCTGAACCGCTGAATATTGCCCCCGCCACTGGCCGCCTAGGAATCCTGACTCCCGGAATGGGCGCCGTGGCTACAACGCTCTACGCCGGCGTGCTTGCCACCCGTAAGGGCTTGGCCGAACCAATTGGATCGCTGACCCAGATGGCGCATATTCGCCTTGGCGAGCGTGAAGAGGGTCGAAATCCCATGATGAAGGACTTCGTTCCGCTTGCGGGCCTCGATGACATTGTTTTTGGTGGGTGGGATCCGATCTCACCGAACGCACTAGAAGCCGCTCGCACCTGCGGAGTTCTCGATGAGCGGGACCTAGCTCCTCTGTCGGCAGAACTAGAGGGCGTGGTGGCGATGCCGGCGGTGTTTGATCAGCGGTGGGTGCGCAACCTTGATGGGAAACGAGTCAAAACGGGGGACTCCAAATGGGACCTCACCCAGCAACTCATCGCCGATATCGAGACCTTCCGCATTGAAAACGGCTGTGATCGACTCGTCATGGTCTGGTGCGGTTCAACCGAGGCCTACCAGGAACCAACGGCTACGCATCAGAGCGTGGAAGCTTTCGAGGCGGGGTTGCGTGCAGACGACGAGAACATTTCTCCGAGTCAGATGTACGTCTACGCCGCACTGTCGAGTGGAGTGCCCTTTGCGAACGGTGCGCCAAACCTGAGTATCGATCTGCCCTGCATGGAGCAACTCGCAGCCACCCGCGGTGTGCCCATCACCGGCAAGGACTTCAAGACTGGGCAGACCTTGATGAAGACCATTCTGGCTCCTGGGTTTAAGGCGCGCATGCTGGGGCTTCGTGGTTGGTACTCAACCAATATTCTGGGAAATCGCGACGGTGAGGTTCTCGATGACCCAGAGAACTTCAAGACCAAGGAAGTCTCCAAACTCGGCGTGCTCGACACCATTCTTCAACCCGAGGTGTACCCAGAGTTGTACGGAGACATCGCTCACGTGGTGCGCATCAATTACTACCCGCCGCGTGGAGACAACAAAGAGGGCTGGGATGCCATCGACATCTTTGGATGGATGGGATACCCAATGCAGATCAAAGTCGATTTCATGTGCCGCGATTCCATTCTGGCTGCGCCTTTGGTACTCGACTTGGCACTCTTTTTGGACCTAGCTCATCGCGCTGGGCAGTCGGGGGTACAGGAGTGGTTGAGCTTCTATTGGAAAGCCCCCCAGGCAAAGGGCGGGGTAAAGCCCGAACACGATATTTTTATTCAGCAGACCAAGCTGAAGAACACCCTGCGTGAGTGGATGGGTGAGCCCGCCGTCACCCACTCCGAAGCTGGCTAACCCCACCGCTTTGTTATGCGCCTGACCCCCTATGGAGGGTCCCTCGCATGACAGAGCGGAGGTTTGGGGCAGGACAAAACAGGGTTTGAATTCTGGGACTTGTGTCACACTGTCAGCCGTGACTATGAATCCAACAGCACTGTCCGGTGGGGAAAGCCGACCAGAGATCGATTTGCTCGATGCGGAGTTCTATCGAGCCGATCCGCACCCGGCCTTCAGCTGGATGCGGGCCAACGAGCCGCTGTATCGGGACCACAAGAACTCGCTCTGGGCGGTGACCCGACATGCGGATCTTGCCGAGGTTGAACGTAACAGCGCTGTGTTTATCTCTGGACGTGGCTACCGCTCCTGGTGGGCCCCGGAGGAGATCAACATCATCTCGATGGACGACCCAGGCCATCAGCAACAGCGACGCCTCGTAGCGAATCGATTCACACCAAGAGCAACTCGCGAGCACGAACCTTGGCTGCGAGCCAGAATCGACGAGTTGCTCGACGCAGTTGCTGCTGAGGGTGACGTTGAAATCATCGACGCCTTAGCGGCACCTCTTCCGAGTCGACTGATTTCAATGCTGTTGGGCTTTCCCGAGGATCGCTGGCGAGATGTGAAGAACTGGTCCGAGGCAATTATGCGCTTTGATGCGGCTTCGCATGACATGGATGCCCTAGTGGGCTTGGGAACTGCAATAGCCGAATACGTAGAGTTGCTTGAGGAGCTAGTTCCGAAGCGCATTGAGTGCCCCGCTGATGACTTGATATCAGTCTGGGCGAATGCAGATATAGCTGGAAAGTCGGGATACTCAGACCAGCGAATGCTGCACGAGACGGGGCTGTTTATTGCAGGTGGTGCCGAAACAACTCGCACCGTAATCGCACATGGGCTGCGGGTTTTTTCTGATCATCCAGATCAGTGGAACCTCTTGGCTGATTCACCAGAACTCGTCCCAGGGGCAGTGGAGGAACTCATCCGCTGGGTGACACCGCTGAGCAATTTCTTTCGGACTGCCGTTGAAGACACAACCGTTGGTGGCCATCCGGTCGCTCAAGACGACCGCCTGATTCTGCTCTACCCCTCAGCGAACAGAGACGAACTGGTTTTTGCAGACCCGTTCCGCTTTGATGTCACCCGGTCGACGAATCCGCATTTGGCCTTTGGTCACGGAACGCACTTTTGTTTGGGTGCCAACCTTGCACGCCTCGAATTGCAGATTCTCTTCACGGAACTCACCCGCCGGTTTGAAGTTCCCGAAGTGATCTCGGAACCTGTGATCGAGGCAAACATTTTTGCTCGAGCAGTCAGTTCCTTTGAGGTACGCATGCGTGAGCGGGCCTGACCCTTCCTTGCTGACGGGTTTCACCGGAACTCCCCGCAGTGGCACGAGAAACTACTGCCAGTGCGCAAGAATAACGGACGGTGACTTCCACTATTCAGAGACCCGCGCCCACTCAGGGAGTTCAGAAGCTCGGCTATCAGCCGGCGCTTGATGGTCTGCGCGCAATTTCTGTACTAGCGGTGGTTTTTTATCATGCTGACTTCGTTCTGATCCCCGGAGGGTTTTTGGGGGTAGAGGTCTTCTTCGTGATTAGCGGCTTCTTGATCACCACCTTGCTCACAGAAGAGCGAATGACCAAAGGCCAGATCGATCTGAAGCAGTTCTGGATTCGCCGAGCACGTCGCTTGTTGCCTGCTTTGTATCTGCTGCTCGCAGTTGTCTCGGTGGCAGCGATTCTGGTGTACACCGATGCAGCAGGCCGGATGGGTGGCGATGTGCTCGCTGCCTTGGCCTATGTGAGCAACTGGTGGGATATCTACCTCAACGAGTCATACTTTGCCCAAGCTGGTCGCCCGCCAATGCTGCGACACTTGTGGTCACTTGCAGTTGAAGAACAATTTTACCTGCTATTTCCTCCAATTTTTGCTCTGGTCTTGCTCAAGTTCGGCAAGGGCAAAGCTCGGCTAGGAATCATTATCCTGGCTCTCGCCTCGACAGTAGAGATGGCGCTGTTGTTCGAGCCCTATACCGACCCATCTCGCGTCTACTACGGCACAGACACCCGGATAGCCGGGCTACTCGTCGGCGCAGTGCTCGCATTGAGTTGGGCTCCGTGGCGCTCGCGAATCCCGGCTGCTCGCAGCGCAGCACGCGTGCTTGATACTGCCGGCGTGCTCGGGTTGGTGGTGATCGGTTGGTTCCTGATTCGGGTCAACGAGTTCGATCCGTTTATCTATCGCGGCGGGTTTCTGGCGCTCGATATTGCGTGCATTGTTGTTATCGCAGTGCTCGTGCATCCTGCAGCCAAACTCTCGAAGTTCCTGGCTTGGCCACCCTTGGTATGGATCGGGTTGCGTTCGTATGCCATCTACCTATGGCATTGGCCGATCTTTGTAGTCACCCGGCCAGAACTAGATCTGCCATTCACGGGCTTTCCGGTGTTTGTCATTCGGATGGTGCTCACCTTTGGGGCTGCAGAGCTTTCTTACCGATTCGTTGAAGTGCCAATACGTAACGGTGTTTTGAACCACTGGTGGCGTGACCTCAAGGGCAGTTCAGGGCCCCAGCGAACAAGGTTGCTTCGTCGCGGCATGACTATTGGAACCACGTTCTTGTTGTTGTTAGTGATGATCACTGTTGGGTTGCGCGCAGCCAGTTCGAGTAGTCAGCGCGATGAGCTTGAGCTTGCAGCGCTTGCTGCGCCAGCGTTGAATGACCCTGGTTCACCGGTCGCCGGGGCCGCTCGGCCCAGCACCCAAGCAGGCGGCGGGAGCGAAACTGCAGCGGCCTCTGCAGGTCCCTCTACCATCCCAACTGCTACGACAATTCCGGGTGCACCTACGACTGCTAGCACTCCTACAACTACTGCCTTGGGCTCAAGTCCAACGGGAGTCGCACCGCCGCCAGTGACTGAACCCGTTGCTGACCCGGCAGCTCTGGCGAATGTAGTAGCCGTTGGAGATTCGGTCCTCCTTGGAGCATCCCCGGCGGTCAGTGCTGCAATTCCGGGAGTTCGAATTGATGCCAAGGTAGGGCGACAGTTCAACGATGTTCTCGGCGTGGTGGGCTGGTACGAACGAGAAGGCCTCATTCCGAGCACCTTGGTAGTTCACGCTGGCACGAACGGTACCTTCAGCGATGAAGATATGGATCAGTTGTTCAATATTGCGGGGGACCGCAAGGTGGTGCTGGTCAATGCCAAGGTAGGCAGGCCTTGGCAGGAACTGGTCAATCAGCGCATTTCTGCGGCGGCGGATCGTCACCCGAATGCTGTACTGGTGGACTGGTTCGGGCTAGCAAGCCAACATCCGGAGTGGTTTGCGAACGATGGCACCCACCTGCGGCCCGATGGTGCCGCAGCATTCGCTGAACTCATTCGTTCCAACCTGTAATCCCTGAGCGGCTTCGACCGGGAAGATAGGCTGTTTAGCTACCCGGTGCCGAGACTTTAGACTCGGACACACTGAACGCTAAGAACAGCGCAGATCAAAGGCTTCGGCCACATATTGGGAGCATCGTGAGCACTATCGAAGACATCATCGGCCGGGAGATTCTGGATTCTCGAGGTAACCCAACAGTTGAGGTCGAAGTTCAACTCGACTCAGGGGCCGTGGGTCGAGCGGCGGTTCCTTCTGGAGCCTCTACTGGTGCGTTCGAAGCTGCCGAGCTGCGTGACGGAGATCCGCAGAGATTCCTTGGCAAAGGCGTCAGTAACGCTGTCAGTTTTGTGAATGGCGAGATCACCGATGCGATGTTGGGGTTCGATGCCGCGGATCAGCGCGGCTTGGACCGCAGGCTGTGTCAGCTTGATGGCACCGAGAACAAATCCCGCTTGGGAGCAAATGCAATCCTCGGAGTCTCGTTGGCCGCAGCAAAGGCCGTAGCCGAAGAGGTCGGCATGCCGTTGTTTCGGTATCTCGGTGGTCCGAACTCTTGCGTGCTTCCAGTGCCGATGATGAACGTGATCAACGGTGGCGAACACGCAGATAACAACGTCGATGTGCAGGAGTTCATGTTGATGCCAGTTGGCGCTGCATCATTTTCTGAGGCGCTCCGCTGGGGAGTAGAGGCCTATCACACGCTCAAACAAGTAGTGCATGAGCGCGGGCTCTCCACATCGATTGGTGATGAGGGTGGTTTCGCACCAAATCTTGGGTCAAACGAAGAGGCTGTTGTGTTGCTTGTTGAAGCAATCGAGCGAAGCGGTCGTATTCCCGGCGAAGAAATCGGGATTGCGATTGATGCTGCGAGCAGCGAGTTCTACTCAGACGGTCAGTATCACCTAGCAGGCGAAGGCCGTTCGTTGAGTTCCGCTGAGTTTGCTGATTACTTAGTCGACCTGTGTGACCGCTATCCGATTGTCTCTATCGAAGATGGTATGGACGAAGAGGACTGGCAAGGTTGGGCAGACCTGACGCAGAAACTCGGAACTCGAATCCAACTTGTTGGCGACGACCTCTTCGTTACGAATAGCGAGCGGTTGGGCCGGGGTATCAACGAGGGAATCGCCAACTCAATCCTTATCAAGGTCAATCAGATCGGGACGCTCACGGAAACGCTCGAGGCCATGGACCTAGCAACGCGACACGGCTACACCTCGGTGATGTCTCACCGCTCTGGCGAGACCGAGGACGTCACGATTGCTGATCTAGCTGTTGCCACAAATTGCGGGCAGATCAAGACTGGCGCGCCGGCACGATCAGACCGGGTTGCAAAATACAATCAGCTCCTTCGAATCGAAGAGTATCTCGCTGAATCAGCAGTGTTCCGCGGTGCACAAGCACTTGCCCCAATCGGGGGAGCAGTTTGAGGTGAGCCCACGATCTTCCCGAACCGGTGCCAAGCGACCAGCCGCTTCAGGCACAGGTGCCAAGCGCCCTGCAGCCAAGAGCGCCGCATCCCAGAGCACGGCAGTCAAGAGAACGGCAGCCAAAAGCTCGCGCTCGCGCAGGCAGCCAACGACTGCTGTACCGCGCGCCGTGCTCCTGCAGAGGCTCGGGATACTTACCTTCGTGATCGCAGCGGCAGTCGCGCTCTTGTTGGTTCCGGCTCGGGGGTATATGGCCCAACGACATGAGATCTCTGCACATCGTGCAGAGCTGACCGACCTACAGCAACAGAACCAAGAACTCACCTTGCGCCGCGACCGCCTTGATGACCCATCTGAGATTCAGCGGATTGCGAGAAGGGACTATGGCCTGGTGCTTGAAGGGGAGGAGTCCTATTCGATTCTTCCCCCTGCTAGCGCCGGGTTGGTGCTCCCTCGGGCATGGCCATTTGGGCTAGTTCAGGAGCCTCTTGAACGAGCAACGCTCGCTCCTTGATCGACCAGTTCGTTCAGTTTCGTTCCTGAGTTCGGTTCCGGCAGATCACCCCGCTACGGTGTCGCAATGGTTGATTCAACAGCAGCAGACGCGGCGTCTGGTCACGCCATTCCTGCAGCCCCAGATTTCTCAGCCCCAGATTTCTCAGCCTTAGGTTTTGGAGTCCAAGACCCAACCGACATAGCGGTAGTGACTGAGTTGCTTGGCAGAACCCCAAAGGGAAGCTTCGAGGTCCTGCTGCGTTCCGAAGATGGCACCCCAATGGTGATCGGCAACCTTCCGCTACTCGAAGATGGCACCCCGATGCCCACCCGCTACTGGCTAGTCGACAAGAAACTCAATCGACGCATCGGTCAGCTCGAGGCAACCGGTGGCGTCCGACTGGCCGAAGAGGCAGTTGATGCAGATGTCCTTGCAGCGGCGCATGAAACGTATGCAGCAGAGCGAGATGCCCTGATTCCAGAGTCTTGGATGGGTCCTCGACCATTTGGTGGAGTTGGTGGAACCCGCAGGGGAGTCAAGTGCCTACACACTCATTACGCCTGGTTTCTTGTAGGTGGTGAGGACCCGGTTGGTGCGTGGGTGGCCGAGCAACTTGAGTTGGACTCGATACCTACGCCGCAGCAGGTTGTCGGCGCAGTTCAGAGCTCAGCTATCCCGAACGAACTCATCCTGAAGGAAAACGGAGAAAACGAGTGAGCACACCGAAGTACGCGGCCATTGATTGTGGAACGAACTCAACTCGTCTTTTGATTTCGGACGGCCACATTGTCGAAGAGCGATTGATGCGCGTGACGCGTCTAGGAGCAGGAGTGGACCGCACGGGTCGACTTGATCCTGCGGCGATTGAACGCACACTCGAGGTGCTGCGCGAGTACCGACAAGTCATGGATTCAGCCGGCGTGGTTGGCCTCCGCATCGCAGCCACTTCGGCTGCGCGAGATGCCACGAACAGCCGGGATTTTCTGCTTGGCGCCGAGCAGATCTTGGGCCAAACACCGGAGATCCTGACCGGACAAGAAGAGGCGCAGCTCAGCTTTTTGGGTGCAACATCTACCTTGGAGGACAAGGAGATTCTGACTCTTGTTGTTGACATCGGCGGTGGCTCAACCGAGTTCGCGCTGGGGAGAAGCCAAGTAGAGGAGTCCGTGTCTATCGATGTTGGCTGCGTGCGGATGACCGAGAAGTTCCTACTTCATGATCCACCCTTGCCAGAGGAGCTTTCCAACTGCATCAGCGTGATTGAACAGCACCTTGATGACGTGGCTCGAGAAGTGCCTGGGGCAGCTAGTGCGGCCAGATTCATTGGCTTAGCCGGCACCGTGACAAATGTGGCAGCTGTTGAACTTGGTCTGTTGGAGTACGACCCAGAAGCTATTCATGGGTTTGTTCTCTCTAAAGAGGCCGCCGAGGATGTGTTTCGGACCCTTGCCACCGAATCAGTGGCGGATCGAGTGCACAATCCCGGTCTAGAAGCCCAACGCGCCGATGTCATTGTCGGTGGTTGCTGTGTGCTTGTTGAGATCTTTCGTTACTTTGGCTTTGAGGAATGCATCGTCTCTGAGGCGGACAT
>WLLG01000059.1 GCA_009700815.1 Actinomycetota bacterium | reverse complement strand
TCGCTACAGCGCGATTGCAGTTCTCGACGGCCTTCCCGATGCTGCTTTTCACGCTCATGCTGCACGCGTGGTTGCAACGAATGCTGCAATTGGGAATTCGCAGATCAACGTGCAGAATCACGGCGGCATTGGGTTCACCTACGAACACACTGCTCACAGGTTTGTAACACGCGCTCAGGTGCGGTCTCGCACAGTGGGCGACCTGCGGTCGCACCTTGGCGGACTCCTCGAGCAACCCGCAGCCCTCTAAAGTCGAGGGTATGCCCGAAGACCTGCTTAGTCTGTCGAGCCGCCTACTGAGCGGCGAACTCTCGATGAAGGATCGGCCACCAGTGTCGATTCTGGGGAGTACACAACTCACTGAAGTCGCAGATGGAATCGGGTTCGTTGAGAGCTTCGCAAACGTGGTTGCGCTTCGGGCTGATGCTGAAAACTCAGGCCGAGAGTCCAGCGAACTCGTACTCGTGGATGCGGCATCGCCGTTTCATGCAACCGCGGTGCATTCAGCGATTCGAGACTGGACTCAAGCTCCCCTCTCGGCCGTGGTGTTTACCCATGGCCACGTTGATCATGTAGGTGGAGTCGGCGAGTTTGAAGCAGAGGCCGATGCGGGCCCCGTCAGGGTGATTGCGCATGAGAACCTTCCGCTGCGATTTGACCGCTATTCCCTTACCAGCGGCTACAACGGCATCATCAATCAGAGACAGTTTCAACTTGGTGCGCCGCTGTTCCCCACGGAGTTTCGCTACCCGGATCAAACCTATGTTGAGCAGTTCAGCCTGCCGTTCGATAGCGGGAATCTGGAACTCTTTCACGACAAGGGCGAGACCGATGATGCCACCTGGGTGTGGTCGCCTGAGCGGCGTGTGCTCTGCACGGGAGACTTGTTTATTTGGGTAGCCCCCAACTGCGGGAACCCTCAGAAGGTTCAGAGGTATCCGGTCGAGTGGGCTGCCGCATTGCGAAAAATGGCAAGCTTGAATGCCGAACTTCTTCTGCCCGGTCACGGCCTGCCGATTGCGGGTGCAGAACAGATCCGTGTGGTGCTGACCGAGACGGCAGAGTTTCTGGAGTCCTTGTGCACACAGACCCTTGAGTTGATGAATGCCGGGGCGCGCCTAGATGAACTCATTCACACGGTGACTCCACCTGCGCACCTGACTGACCGCCCTTGGTTGCAGCCCACGTACGACGACCCGGAATTTGTAGTTCATAACCTGTGGCGCTTGTACGGCGGTTGGTATGACGGCAACCCCGCCACCCTCAAGCCAGCCCCCGAGGCAGAACTTGCCCAAGAGATTGCTGACCTTGCCGGTGGCGCATCGGTGCTTGCAACACGTGCGGCCGAACTGAGTGCTGCGGGTGAGCACCGCCTCGCAGGGCATCTGGCCGAGCTCGCTGCTTTGGCTGCTCCCGCAGATCCTGGAATCCATGCAGTTCGTGCTGAAGTGTTCGCTATACGCGCCGGACTCGAGCTGTCACTGATGTCTCAGGGGGTCTTCAAGTGGGCCGCGCAGGAATCCCGAAAGATTGCGGATTCGCCCAAAGATTGAGACTCGCTCAATCAGATCGGATCAGATCAGATCAGATCAGATCAGCAGATTTGAGTTCACTCGCATGCGTGCTACTTCGCTGCGCCATAACCATAAACATCTCATCCCCGCGGTCAGTTCGTTCCACTCCCATCGAAGCCATCACGGCCATCAGCAACCCCTCAAAGGCGTAACGGCGGTACCAGTCCCAGCAATCGGTCCAAGGCAACTCGATTCCACGAGCAACTAGGCCTTGGTGGTACTGCTGCACCAGAGCATGTTCGTGTTCGGCTCGGGCCTCTGCAAGCAGGCTTCCCCCGACAAAGTAAGCAAGGTCAGCTAGCGGGTACCCGTAACTCACTGTCTGAAAATCAACCACCGCCACTCGCTCGGCACCAAACAACAAATTGTCGAGTCGGAAATCATTATGAGTCAACGTCCGCGGGCCGGGGCGATTCGCCAAATACGGCGTCAGATTCTCGCCGAGCCAACTCACAGTCTGTGACAGTTCAGGACTGAGTCGATCCTCGTAACGCTCAAGAAATGCTGGAAACAGCCCCGCCACTAGCTGGGCAAAAGCAGCACCAGCCATGCCGCCACGATTCAGCCAGGCCAGATCAAGTTCCTCCAGGCTGGCATCATTCCAACGCGGAGCGTGCAGCCCTACTAGCTCCTTCACCCCAAGTGCTGCCTGCTCGGGGCTACAGCCACCGAGCTGATCACCTTGAGCGGCTGGAGCCTGATCCGCAAGGAGTAGGGCAAACGCGTCTGACTGCAGATCGTGGTCAGCAAAGAAACACTGCGGGCAATTCACATCAACCGTGCCGGCAAGATCTCGGTAGAAGATCACTTCGAGTTCATAGTTGCGCATGGTCTTGGCGGCCGTCAGGCTAACGGGGTTTGTACTCGGCACCTTTGCCACAATCACTGCCGGGCCCGCATATCCAGACTCCCAACTGAGCGAGAGTCGTCTGGTTTCCGCTACCTGACCAGTACCGATTGGCTCTGCCTGCACAGCAGTAACGCGTGCTCCGCCAGTGTGTTCCGCAAGGGCAAACGTCAACCAATCTGCAGTCAGATCCTCTGCATTCGAGGGAAGAGGAAGTCCGTCACCAAGCTTCGTTATAGGGAGCGTCATAAGGACCGAACAGTAACCACTCTGCTTCGAACAGGCATGAAGTCTGCGACTGCGAGTACCGTCTGCGCGTGCAGTTCCCCACGCTTCCCTTCGCCCTTCCCGGCAAATCAGGGCTGAATTCTCTCCGAATCAACCTTGTTCATCCGCTCATGCACAGCGCCGCGACTGCTGTTGTGGAGTTTTCTCGGGTGACGTTGCGTTGGGCTTACGTCGGATCACAAGACCAAGAAAAGTTTGGGTTTGGCTCCTTCGGTAGCGGCAGCATCATCGAACAGCCCTATTCGATTTTGCTACAACCGCAGCACATCTCGATTGGAAACGACACCCTGATTGCAGCAGGCGCAACCTTGGCTGTCTGGCCCGAAGGAGACCCCGAAACAACTCCTACTCCCACCGAACCACTCTTGCGGATTGGATCACGGGTATGGGGTGCACGCGGCCTTTCTATCGTCTGCCACAAAAGTGTTGTGATTGGTGACGACGTGTGGTTCGGCCCGGGCGTCTACATCACTGATGCCAGCCACGATTCGAGTGATCCCGATACTCCTATTGGTCTGCTCATGGAACCCGCGAGAGATGTGCGAATTGGAAATGGGTCCTGGCTAGGAACGGGAGTCGTCGTGCTGCCGGGAGTAACAATTGGCGACCACGTTGCCGTCGGGGCGAACTCGGTGGTCTGTACAGACCTGCCCTCAAACTCAGTAGCAGTGGGATCGCCCGCCAAAGTGGTGCGCCATCTGAAATCCCCAACTGCGGCAAACTCCGCACTGTGACTCCCCCTCCAGATACGCCCACACCAGATACGCCCACACCAGATACCCAGATCCTGATGGATGCCCCGGCGCTTGATGCGTTCATGGCTCAAGCATTTGGTCAGCCACTAAACTGGACAATTGAGCGAGTGGATCTCGACGGGATTCGAGTACGCCAGCCCACGACCCAAGCTCAGTCTCGTCCCGGAGGAACAGTTTCGGGACCCACGTTGATGGCCATGGCTGATGGCGTTGCCTATATGGCTTTGCTCTCTCGCATCGGCCCGGCGGCACTGGCCGTGACCAGCAATTTGAATATCAATTTTCTACGCAGACCCCGACTCGTTGACCTCGTAACTGATGCTCGACCAATCAAGATCGGCAGGAATTTGGCTGTGATTGAAGTCTCACTCTTTTCTGATGGCGGCCAGGCCGAAGATCTGCGAAAGCCGGTGGCGCATGCCACGGTGACCTATTCACTTACCTTGCTCGGGTCCTCAATCGAGTCCCGAACACTCATCGAAGGAGGAACACAAGCATGAGCATTCTCGATCAGTTCAGAGTGGACGGAAAGGTTGCAATCGTCACTGGCGCCGGTCGTGGCATCGGGAGAGCATCGGCAATTGCCCTCGCAGAGGCTGGGGCCGATGTGCTCCTCGCTGCTCGTACAGCCGACCAACTCGAAGAGGTTGCTGAAGAGATACGTCAGATGGGCCGCCGTGCCGAACCAGTGGTGTTCGACATGATGGAGCTCGATCGGTTAGGTGAGCTGGTGACCTGCGCCGTTGAGAACCTTGGCGGATTAGACCTGCTTGTCAACAATGCCGGCGGTTCGGCTCCGAAGGCATTCTTGGACACATCCATGAGGTCGTTTGAGCGAGCATTCACCTTTAATGTCACCACTGCGTTTGAGATGACCAAACAAGCAGTTCCCGCGATGTTGGCTCGGGGTGGCGGGGCAGTGGTCAACATTTCATCGGCAGCTGGGCGGATGCCTGACCGGGGGTTTTCTGCCTACGGCACAGCCAAAGCTGCTCTGACTCATCTGACCAAAGAACTTGCCACTGATTTGTCCCCTCGAATTCGTGTCAACGGCATTGCGGTGGGTTCGGTGCAAACCTCTGCACTCGAGACCGTGCTCACTGACGACAACATTCGCCGCCTCATGGAAGAGGCAACTCCCCTGAAACGATTAGGAACACCAGAGGACATCTCAGCTGGGGTGCTGTACCTCTGTTCACCAGCTGGCGCCTACATGACAGGCAAGCTGCTCGAAATTGATGGCGGGATGATCTCACAGACTCTGGGGTTAGGCCTGCCTGACTTGTGAGCACTTTTGAAGGGGGACCGCTGGCAACTGGGCCAAGGCCACGGGATCTTGCTACGACTGAGCCTGATCTCGACAAGTTTGGATTCGCCGAACTCAGGCGAGTCATCACGGTAGGCCTGGTCTGCATCTGGTGCACCCTGTTGGCTCTGCCACGGCGCTTTACCTCTTCATACTCAAGCTTTGCTGACGCAGCCGCTAACGGGCTCATCGATGCATTCATGCGCCTCGGACCGACCTTCGTCAAGCTCGGTCAGATCATTGCCTCCTCCCCTGGGATCTTTCCCGATTGGCTCACGGGGCCTGCTCGAAGATGCCTTGACGAGGTTCCGGCTTTTAGTTCCGAACTTGTTCGACTGACTGTGTCCGAGGACCTAGGCCGGCCGCTGCACGAGCTATTCATTTCGTTCGAGGACGAACCGCTCTCGGCGGCCTCCATCGGACAAGTTCACGCCTGCACACTGCTTGATGGACGAGAGGCTGTGGTCAAAGTTCAGCGCCCGAATCTGCGCCAGCAGATGACTACTGACCTGCGGGTACTCCAAGCAATTGCACAGCTCGGCCAGCGAAGCAGTTGGGGAAGAAGTGCCAACTTGTTGGGCATGGTGGCCGACTTATCATCCCTAACCGCCCAAGAACTCAACCCCGTCCTTGAAGCTTGGAATCAGCAACGCTTTCGAGACAAGATCGGGGCATTCGGCGACAACACTTGGATTACTGCGCCCGAGGTCTACTGGGATTACTGCGGCCCAAGGACCATCTGCATGGAACGCGTTCGTGGGATTCCCATGGATCATTTCGACGAGATCGCTGTCCGAGGAGTGGACGGGGAATTGCTGCTGCGAAGAGGGGCGAAAGTATGGGTCGAGGCAGTTCTGGTTCATGGCCCCTTCCATGGCGATATGCATGCTGGAAACATCTGGTTACTTGAGGATGGTCGGGCGTGCTTCTTGGACTTTGGAATCATGGGCGAACTTGATAACGAGTGGCGAGAGGTCGTGCGCGACCTGTATTTCACCTGCGTATTCGATCGGGAATTTCTTCGTATAGCGCAGGCCTACCGTCGGGTCGGGGTGTTCCCTGCTGATATGGGTACCGATGAGGAAATCGGCGAGCGCATCGGCATGATTCTGGGTCCGCTGCTGGACTCGGGCATGGCATCGGTCAGTCTCGGGGACTTGATTACCTCGAGCGTTGTGCTCATGAAGGAGTTCGGCGGAACTCCACCGCAGGAACTCATGTTGGTTGGTAAGCAACTTCTCTATATCGAGCGCTACACCAAGGAACTTGCCCCGGACTACGCAATGATCACTGACCCGTTCCTGCTGAGCAACGTCTTCCCCGAGGCGGCCGAGGAACTGCGCGCCCGGACAGGCACAGTCTTCCCGGACTGATTGGGCCAGTCTTCCCAGACTGAACCAGCCAAAATGAGAACAGGTTCTTGTTCTGCTCTATGGTGCCTGCACGTAATTAATCGAGCACCGATCACGAGGGAGTACCGTGACCACACCGAGCAATTCAGACAGCAGTTCAGATGGCAGTTCAGGAAGCGCAGCAGAGAACGAAGCAGCAGTTCTGACCGAACGCCAGGGACACCTGTTGATCGTCACGCTGAACCGGCCGGAGCGAAAGAACGCCATCAATGGCGAGATGCTGGTCCGAATGCTCGACGCATTTATCGAGGCCGATACGAATCCTGATATTCGCGCCATCGTCCTGACTGGTGCTGGTGGAGATTTCTGCTCTGGAGCCGATCTCAAAGAGATGGCTGGCGGACATCAGGGCGATGTCGCCCCAGGCGAGATTGATGTTCCGGCTCGGCTAGCCGCTGACCCGGACTTGCCTTGGAAGGCTCTCTTGCGATCCTGGCAGCCGGATGTACCAATCATCCTGGCCGCTGAAGGTGCAGCAATCGCTGGCGGCACCGAACTACTCGGCGCCACCGAGATTCGTGTGGCTGGCCGCTCAACCAAGTTTGGGATCTCCGAGGTGAAATGGTCGCTGTACCCAATGGGCGGGTCCGTGGTTCGTATTCCTCGGCAAATTCCCTACACCATTGCCTGCGATCTGTTGCTCACTGGCCGCCACATCTCAGCCGAAGAGGCGTTGCAGATTGGCTTGATTGGCTATGTGGTTGAGGATGGCGAAGCCCTTGCGAAGGCCATCGAAATTGGCCAGCAAATCTGCGAGAACGGACCTCTCTCGGTCAAGGCAATCCTGCGCACTCTGCGAGAGACCAATGGCATGCGTCAAGACGAGGCCCTTGAGCACGAGTTCACCTACGGATGGGACGTGTTTGGCTCGGAGGATGCCCGTGAAGGCCCGCGTGCATTCAAAGAGAAGCGCAAGCCAAACTTTCAGGGTAAATAGGCAGCACCAGAAGGCAAGCAGACAGCACCAGAAATACAGATTTCAGGAGATCACATGCAAC
This sequence comes from Actinomycetota bacterium, assembly GCA_009700815.1. Classification (GTDB taxonomy): domain Bacteria; phylum Actinomycetota; class Acidimicrobiia; order Acidimicrobiales; family Microtrichaceae; genus IMCC26207. The sequence goes on along the minus strand of WLLG01000059.1, from coordinate 2,306 downwards.
TCGGACTTCAGCTCGGATATTGGGGGCAAATGCCCTCGCCCGATTGGGTGGAACGTGCCGTTGAGGCCGAACGCTTGGGCTTCACCTCTGTGTGGACAGCGGAAGCCTGGGGTTCCGATGCCCTGACCCCCCTTGCGTTCTTAGCGGCCAAGACTGACCGCATCAGGCTTGGGACATCCGTGATGCAACTTGCCGCACGCACGCCAACGGCTACAGCTATGTCAGCCATCACCATGGACTATCTGTCAAACGGTCGGTTCATGCTCGGCCTTGGAGTCTCTGGCCCGCAGGTGGTCGAAGGGTGGTACGGAAGGCCCTCGAGTAAGCCACTCGCTCGGACTCGCGAATACGTTGAGATCATTCGACAGGTTATGGCCCGCGAGGAACCGCTCAATTATCAGGGCGAGTTTCATCAGCATCCCTACTCAGGTGAGGGCAGCGTTGGCCTTGGTAAACCACTCAAGTCGATCGTGCATCCGCTTCGACGCAAGATCCCGATCTACCTCGGAGCGGAAGGCCCCAAGAACGTCACGCAGACTGCAGAGATTGCTGATGGCTGGTTGCCGCTGTACTACTCGCCGTATCGCCAAGAGGTCTATGCCGACCAACTTGCCGCTGCAGCAGATGACTTTGAGGTTGCAGCACTCTCGGCCTTCATCGTGACGCCGGACGATCGCCCCGAAACCATCGAGGCAGCCCTTGGGGGCACCCGAGCGATGCTGGCTTTTTATATTGGCGGCATGGGGGCAAAGGGACAGAACTACCACACCAAACTTGCCGCCCGCATGGGTCTAGGTGAGCAGGCCGAGAAGATCCAAGACTTGTTCTTTGACGGCAAGGCTGATGAGGCAATCGGTGAAGTTCCTGTGTCGTTTGCAGACGAGATTTCACTCGTGGGTACACCCGCACGAATTGCAGATCGCGTCGCCGCTTGGAAGGAGTCGGCCGTTACCGAGATCTTGGTTCATGCCGGCACCACCGACGAACTACGTCAAGCAGCCGAACTTATTCTTCCCGCCTAACAGGAGTGCAGCAGAATGAACCGTTTTGAAGATCAAACCGTGATCGTTACGGGTGCCGCGTCGGGAATCGGCTTGGCAACCGTCGAGCGTCTGCTTTCTGAGGGAGCCTCGGTATGTGGTCTTGATATACAAGAGCCGATCAGCGACCTCACTGCACACAGTGAGCGATTTGAGTTCCTTACCCTTGATGTTCGCGATGCCGAAGCAACAGAAACTGCAGTTACTGCAGTAGTGAAGAAATTTGGTCGCGTTGACGCACTCGTGACAGCAGCCGGGGTTGCAGGCGGTGGAGCAGTGCATGACCTTCCTCAAGAGGAATGGGATCGAATCATCTCGATCAATCTCACCGGAACCTACCTGAGCTGCAAGTTCGCACTGCGCGCCATGCTCGCTCAGGAGCCGATCGTTGATTCCCATGGCCGCAGTGCTCGCGGATCCATTGTCACTCTTGCGAGTATTGAAGGCCTCGAGGGCACCTCGGGTGGCAGCGCCTACAACGCTTCGAAGGGTGGGGTTGTGCTGCTCACCAAAAATCTGGCAATTGATTATGGCCGCCAAGGGATTCGAGCCAACGCCGTGTGCCCCGGATTTATCGAGACTCCGATGATGGCAGAGGTGTTCGATATGCCTGGCATGGAGGATGTCCGCGATTCTTTCCGCAGCGCTCATATGCTGCGGCGATTTGGTCACCCTTCAGAGATCGCAGCAGTCGCTGCTTTCTTGATCTCATCTGATGCTTCGTTTATGACTGGCCAAGCAGTAGCCGTAGATGGCGGCTACACCGCAGGCCACGACCATGGCCTTGTTGCCATGATGGGCCTCTAGCAGAGATCGGTCTGTAAAAAGCTAGACCGCTGTTGACACTGCGGAGCCAGCAGTCACTGCTGGTGCAACGAGCGGCCACGGGTTCTCCCGTTCGACGTGCAGGGCAACATCAAAGAGTTCTGCATCTCGATGGTGACGGGCTAACACCTGCATGCCGACCGGAAGGTCATTCACCGTACCGACTGGAATCGACACTGCCGGATTTCCGTAAATGTTCGAGATGATGGTGAGTCCACCCATGGTGACTAAGTCTGGGACTTTGTCCACCACTGCCTCAATTAGTGAGTTCGACATTCTTGGGAAGCCAGCATTGATCACGCGCAGGCTTGCCATGATGCTTCTAAAGGCAGCTAGTGCCACAGGCGAGGATTTTGCCTGATCCAAGAAATTGTCAGTAGGGCTCGAGGTGGTCGCATCGGCTGCAAATGCCGGACCGGGGTTGGTACTAGAGATGATGTA
>WLLG01000058.1 GCA_009700815.1 Actinomycetota bacterium | reverse complement strand
TGGTTCGAACTGGACCACGAATCGCCGTACATGCTTTTCACTGCCCCGGTACGTGCAAGCCGCAGAGGAACACAAGGGGAACCTGTTGAGGGAGCGAGCATCTTTGAGCAACTCAACGCAATCGACTCCGAGATCCCGGCAGTTACCCACGTTGATGGCTCAGCCCGGGTGCAGACCGTGGACGCCGAGCGTTTTCCGGCCTTTCATCAATTGCTCAGCGCGTTTAATGACCTGACAGGATGTCCGATTCTGATCAACACGTCATTCAACGTGCGTGGTGAGCCAATCGTGTACACACCCGAGGACGCCTATCGGTGCTTCATGACCACAGATATGGATTATCTGGTCCTCGAAGCCTGCGTATTAGATCGAACGGAACAGCCGGAATGGACCGGCGCCGCCATTGAACTCGATCTCGACTAGGTATCGCTGCTCGCCGCGTTCCCTATTCGCGCAGCATCCACCACATAGACCCGTTGCCGGCCCGATTCAGCATCGACTAGGCGATAGACGCGTAGCTGTCGGATACCCGTCCCGGTGGTGACTTCAATTGCAAGCACCACAACTCCGTGCATCGGAGAGACCAGCCACTTGTTCGTTACGGGCCCGCAGCGCTGCTCAATAAGTTTGTCCAACAAGTCAAGCTGCCCCCCTACAAAGTCCGCGGAACCCAACCAAGAAGCCCACTCGGGCACCTCAATTGAACAAACGATGCCGTCCTCGGCCTGTACCAGCATCGGCTCGCAGGCAAACTCCTCAACGAGCATCGCTCGAAGCTCGGCTTGTGCTTCTTGGTCGATGGGACGCGATGTCATGAGTACCGAGCTCACAACAAGATCCACCGGGTTTTCAAGGTGGGATTGAATCCGCTCGAGCACCTCGGCATGGCAGTTCCTCGGGGCATCGCCGGTCAGGTTCATCTCTACTGAGGACAGCTCAGCTAGGGCTTCGGTCAGTTCTTCTCGTGGCAGACGCAGCAGGTCATACTGCTGGGGTTGGTTCACGAAGATGACGTTGCAGTTCAGTTGGCGTCGGTCGGCCTCTGCAAGAAAGGGGAGCACTTCGCGCCAATTCATCGGCATCAGGCAGAAACTCAAGGTCATTCCGTTGCCGGCCTCTTCGGCTAGTTCTTGGAACCTATCGATGTTGTGCCACAGCCGTTGAGCATCCACTCCCACGCGAATGGCTTCTATCGTCCCGGCCTCCATGCCATCCACTGAGATATTGGGATGCATGCGAAGTTCTCGCACGTAATGTGCGACCCGATCGTTGAAGAGTGTTCCGTTCGTGGTCACCGTCACTTCTGGGGTGAGGCCAAGTTCAATCAACCGGTCCCAGATGCGTTGGTTCTCTCTCGCTAAGAACGGCTCTCCTCCCTTGAACTGCAAACGCTCTAGGTGAGGCAGGAACTCATCGAGTTCTTCAAAGAACCGGTCATCGTAACAATCGGGCAATGGCGGGAGGCCCTCACGTTGGGTCCGAATGGCCGAGGAGAGACCGCCGTTACACATCACGCACTGCAGGTTGCAACGACTCGAAAGCGCCAGGTCGAGCATCTTCGGGAACTCGTGGGGCGACCCCGACTCGAAGCGATCGAAGTGATACGCAACAGTGGCCTCACGCCCGCCCGACTCTGCAACAAATTCGCATTCCTGACAGCCAAGGTCGAACGCATCTGCCTCGAGCGCCTGCCGTTGGGCAGCCAGAGCAACCCCATCCCAGATCTCACGAAGGCTTTCTCGCTCCGGCCCGAACACTGTCCCGATCGAGAAGCCCGTCACGCAACAGGCGTGAACGAGCCCATCGGGGCGAAAGTAGAGCGCTGAGTGAGGCGCGTAGCAGGCAGATTTGATCATGGGTGGTTCCTCTCGGGAGGAAAGAAGGAGTCGAAACGAGCGGCCAGTACTTTGGGATCCAAGTTGATCACGCCTTGAGCAATAAGTGCCGGTGGTAATCCCGTCATCAGGCGAATTCTGGGCGTTACTGCAGAGGTAGCCAACGTAGCAGCGAGCTGATCAAAGCGGTCAAGCTCCGCCGAGACGAGTGACCGATCAGAGAACTCTGCAATAGCCAGAGCTAGCTGACCCGCCCTGTCCTGGGGGGCGACCTTCTGGTCAAACTCGGCCAGCACCTGAGTCAGTTCAAGCTCAAAGGCCGCTTCGGTCAAGACTGCATCCGAGCTGTACGTGGTTGCCGCCAGCTTTGATAGCAATTCCATCCAGTCTCTGCGACGATCCCGTGCGGCCGACGCGCTGCTTGATCGGATCTCAAGTCCCGGGGTTTGGTCAGCAGTGGCTGCTAGCCAGCCTCGAGCCTCGGACAGGATGCCTTCTATGCGGCGCAGGTTTTCCTGGCCCGCCTGACTCAATTGCGGCGCATCAAGCGACCATTGCTCCTGCAGCAGTGCTTCCCACAGGGCAATCGCCTCTGAGAGTTCCTCTGCTGTTGCCGAAGAGAGCGAATGGTCTTGCGGGTAGCGGACCACGTTGAAGCCAAGGTGCAAGCTGTTTAAGTTTGCAAAGCGAACCAGTTCAGGAATCTCGTGGACATTCTGCCGCATGGCGCACACCGCCAGACTCACCTTGCAACCTTCGACTTGAGAGAATTGCTCAAGGTTTGCAAAGACTTTGTCACGATTAGCACCTACCCGGATCGACTCAAACCCATCGGCCGTGAACGCATCGATTGACACGACAATGGTCGGTTTTAGGACTTCGACTATCTGCTGCACCCGCTGATTCCAGATGGTCCCGTTGGTGGTAATCGAGACCTTGCAGCTGGGGTTGACCTGGCAGAGCACTTCTAGAATCGCGAAGTTCACCGGAGCCAGAAACGGCTCGCCTCCATAAAAACGAACATCAGTGACGTGCTCAAGGAACGGACGTAGTTCGGTGACGAACTCATCGCCGTACACTTCCGGCAGCGGCTCAAGACCATCGGCTTTTCGGATAGCTGAAGAGAAGTAGCCGCTGCACATGGTGCAGGTGAGATTGCAACGCGTGGACAACGCGAACTCCAGCATTCTGGGCCACTGGTCGCGCTGATCCTCAGCTACTGGCGGGTTCTCATCTACCCACTCGGGCGGTGTGTCAACGACTTGCTGATCGAACATCGCATTTACTGCATTGAAGTTCCCAGAACTGATCGAGCTATGGCAATCATGACAGCCAAGCGAGAAGTCCCCTGCTGCCAACGCGGCCCGCAGCTTTCGAGCGCTCTGACCACTCCAAATCTCGGAAAGGTTTTGGGCCGGGTACGAGCCAAGGGTCTGAATGGTGTTGATGCAACAAGCCAGCACATTGCCGAATTGATCGAAGTACATGCTGGTAAACGGCGCATGGCATGCAGGCTGATCGGGGCCGCCAACCCGATTAGCGGCGTGGGCAGCCGCCGCTTGCGGGCTGAGCTTCAACATGGCAGGGGGGCCCGTTTGAGCAGCGTGGCGTAGCGACTCGTTGACCAAGGGTCTGGCCCGCGACGGGCCATGGTAACCATGACTGCAGACTCGGCACCAGGCTCACCAAAGCTCAGGACCCGAGTGCTCGATCCGTTCCCAGATCGATCAGCCAGCACGTCCACTCGGTGCCCAATTCGCTCTGCGAGCATCGGATGCAACACGCTGGCATGCGCAGACAGAAACTCCTCCTGACCGAGGCCGACGTAATGATTGCCTTCAATAATCCGCTCATGGGCATCGCAACGCAGCACTGAGACTGCCTCTACTCCAGCGAGCTGATCTGCAGAGGCCTTCTGTAAGAGCTGGATCAGTTCCGATTCGGAAAGCTCTGGTTCGCTCAAGCTATCCACTAGTTGCTGATACTGAGCGCTCTCGACGGAGGCTCTGGCAAATTCCACAGGCGTACCCAGCGAAGTATCGAGGTGGCTGCGAAGCCGAGCGAGCTGTTCCTGCAGTGCTGCCGAGTTGAGTGACAGCCGGCCCGCTACTGCCGCAGCTTGGACCTCCATGCGGGACAGGACCTCTTGCAGATCATCGGGTGCAAGCTGGTACAAGCTGTGGCGAACCGGTTGTCGAACCGTGTTGACGTACACCTGACAGCCCAGATCCTCGGCCATAAGCAGGTAGTCAACAAACTCGTGAGCATTCTCGATCATCAAACAAAACGTCAGACTCAGCGAGGATCCGTGACGGTCGCGATAAGCAACAAACTGCGCCAGGTTCTCCATGATTCGCGCGTAGCTGCCACCCGAACGAATCAGTTCCACTGTCTCGGGGGTGGTTCCATCAATAGAGATCCCGATCGAGAACGGCAGTTGCTCGAGCACCCGCTGCACACGGGGAGTCCACTGGGTGCCATTCGTGGTCACGTTGCACTCAACCTGCAGGCCAAGCTCAATCATGCGCTCCCAAATCCGAAAGTTAATCTCGGCTAGGAACGGTTCACCACCAAGAAAACGGGCCTGCTGTAGATGTGGCAGAAAAGGATCAAGCTCCTCAAGGAACTCGTCTCCGTAGCTTTGCGGCAGCGGCGGAAGACCCTCACGATGCGCACGAATTGACGAAGAAAACTCGCCGCTACACATCACACATTGCAGATTGCATGCAGTACTGAGGGCAAACTCCATGCGAGTGGGCCACTCAGGATCCGAGGATGCAGTGAACTGGTCAAAACCAACGGCCAGACTGCCACTCAGATTGCCACCGGCAATTTCTTCTGCGCAGCGAGAGCACGCGTAGGACAAATCATCTGCCACTACGGCTTCACGCAGGCGTGAGATCCGTTCGCCGCGCCACATCTCCATCAGCGGAGTCTCACCCACTCGGCCCAAAGGTTTGGTGCGAGTGAAGGCACAGACGGAAACCGACCCGTTCATGTCGAATGACAACCCAACGAAGGGCGCGTAACAGGCTGAACGGAAGGGTTGGTGCTCAATAGATCTGCCAAGGTGATACGCGTCAAGGTTCACCACAAGAAACCACCCCATGCTGTTTCTGACACCTTCTCAGGATACCCGCAGGAGCGGAGTATCACCTATGCCTCCTTGACGGTTTCGGCCAGAGGCGCCGATACACTGACGGGAGTCACGAATAAGGGGAAATGTTGACCGCCGTCGATTTGAGTACTAGCGGAATCCCAGGGCTAGCCCCCAAGCAGGCTGCTTCGGTGAACCTGCCGATCCCTCGATGGATGATTCTTGTAGGCGCGATTCTGCTTGAGGTTGTGACAGCTCTGGCCTTGCAAGAACTTCGCATCCTTGGCCTGGTTCATGCCGCGGCAATTTTCGTATTTGGGTTGTACGCCGTACTCAAGAAAGATCTTGCCCTACTGATCTGTGTGCTTGCCTACATCACGGGCAGCGAAGTCTTATGGCGACAGGTCCGGGCCCCAATCTTTTATTTGGCTGCCCCCTACTTGTTCATCATTCTGTCCGGGTTTGCAGTGCTTTTTGTGCTTCAGCGCGTGGGACGAGACGGAAAAATCGCACTGCTGTACGCAGCAGTGATGCTGCCCGCTATGGCGGTCACTATTGGTACGACCGGGGCCGGAGCCAGAGAGATTATCGCCTTCGCTTTGAGTGGCCCCTTGGCGCTAGCGGCCTTTGTCATGTTCACCTCACAGGTACAAATCGCCCCATGGCTGTACCGCCGAGTTCTCTGGGTCACGCTGATTTCTGCTGTGGGACCACTCACCATTGCACTCGCTGACGTCCGATCCGAGTTGGCCGCTGCCGGAAAGATTAACTTCAGCGGGCAATCCAACTTTGTTACATCAGGTGGATTCGGACCGGTGCAGGTATCCTCTGCCCTCTCCCTTGGCATCATGGCCGCAATTTTCTTGATCATCACTGAGCGCGACAAGGCCGCCAAGATTCTTGCGTCTGTCCTGTCAATCGTCCTAGGAGTTCAGGTCCTACTGACATTCTCTCGTGGCGGGTCATTCGCGGTCGGAATCGCCATGGCAGCATTTGCCCTAGCTCAGGCAAGAAACCGCAGGGTACGCAACGGAATTTTGGCCATAGCTGCAGTTTCCTTTGCTCTCGCCTATTTCGTTGTATTCCCTTGGCTTGAGAACTTTACGGGCGGAGCCTTTGAGGCACGCTTCTCGAACACGGAGTCCTCTCGGACGGACCTCGCTGCGAACGATACCGAAATTTTTGCAAACAATTTTGTGTTTGGCGTCGGCCCGGGGATGACCAAGTACCAGCGACTTGGCTACGAGGTTTGCCAAATTCGTTCTGATCAATGCATCGACGAGGCCTCATCGCATACTGAGTTCACCCGGATGCTTGGCGAACACGGCATTCCCGGGATCATTGCCATTGTGTTGCTGATACTGCTGGCGTTTAGTGCAGCCAAGCGCGCCGGTCCCGGACGTGCGTTTGCGATTGCCTGGATCGCTTGGGCAGTGGCCCAGATGTTTTATGCCAATCTGCGGATCGTCGCAGTTCCCTTTGCCTTTGGTCTTGCGTTCCTAACCCTGAGTAAAGATCCAATTTCTGCTGCGCGGTCTGATCCAGAGCGCTCAGAACCAGACGAGCTTGACCAGGCCGAGGACAGCAACAACCCTGCGGAGGATCGGGTGCTGGCAGGAATGCCCTCATCACGATCTCGATCATTGAAGCTGCCACGAGGCCGAACCACGAGCAACATGACCGAGGACGCTGCGGCCCAAGAGGTTCGGCCTGAAGAGGTTGGGCCTGAGGCGGTTAAGCCTGAAGAGGTTGAGCCTGAAGAGGTTGAGCCGCAACCTACAGAATCAGGACACATCTCTGAGCGCTCTGAGCAGGCGACAGGAACCCCGCCTCCTTATACGGGTGGTCCGCAGACCAACCCCTTCGCCTGAACACTGTTGAAGCAGCTGCGGAATCTGTTCAGTTACCGCCTTGATCTAGGGAGCATGCCGCCGGTCTTTCTTCTTCATGCCATGCCCTAGTCGTTGACCCCGCTTGTGGAATTATTGAAATATGAAAAAAATTCTTGCAATCGGTTTTGCTCTGTCAGTGCTGGTCATCTCGGGTTGTGGCGAAGGTGACAACGCTGCTCCTACCGAAACGCGAAAGCCTGCAGCAACAACAACTACAACTACAACCGCCCCCAACTTGGCTGAGCAGCAGACAGCTCAAGCGGCCTACTCGTCAATACTCGCAGAACTGGCTCCTCAGTGGGGGGCCATTGACGACCAGTACCTTGCGTCCGTTGACAGCAATCGCCGGCTGCCATGGGACTTGCTTCCGGGGTACTGCGGCGAGAGGGCGAAAGTATCGCAGCGTTTCGTGGAGTTGTTGGGAAACACAGTTTGGCCTGAGCCGTACCAAGCACTCGTTGCTGACTCAAGCGCAAAGAATTCGCTGGTGGCGGAATTGGAATCCGAATGTGCCCAACTCGGGGGAACTGAATCTGCTCAGACAGCTAACCGGGAACAACGTCAGGCTGCGTATACATCAGCTCTGAACGCTGCAATCCGGCTTCGTGAAGCTCTCGGGCTACCCACCAAAGGTTTCGGGCAGGCCTAGCTACTGCCCTTGACGGCACACAGTGAAGCGATCTCGGCGAACACTTCCCTCGGACTTCGACTTTGACGTACCTAGGTCAAAGGAAGAGCGATCCTTAGGCCGAACGGACCGAATCAAGCCGGCTTTCTCAAGCAGACCTGTTTTTGCGTCGATGCACTCTCTAAGGAGTGGTGCAAGATGCGAGTTCAGACACACAACACGACGGGAACCAATCAGCTGCCCAAGCCACGCGGCTGGAGGCTCGAGAGTGAGCGGATTGAGCGTCGGCGCTTTCTGCAAGTACTTGGCCTGACTGCCACAGCGCTCGGCACTGCAGCCTGTGCACCAATGGCTGGTTCCATCTCAGATTCAGGCCTCGAACCGAGCCTGCTATCCGGCTCAGCTGCACCAAGCACTGGTCTCGCTTCCGCTCGCTTGGCAGGCCCCGCTACAACTGTGGCGCCTGCTGTTCCGACTGTGGTGACAGCTGCTTATCTACAGTTGCTACTGGATTCTGCAACTGATGTCTGCGTCTTCCCTGGTGGAGTCATCGACCTGCCCGAAGGAACCACCTTGCGCATCAAGAAGTCCATGCGGATTGAAGGCAATGGAACAACCCTGCGAGTTGCTGGTTCAAAGCCCCCAACTGCACACTTGCTCAACGCTGATTCCCTTCGTGATGGCTCACAGTTAGAAATCAAGAACCTCCGCATTGAGGGCCCCTCTACTGCTAACTGGGACCCTGCGACCGAGAACATCATGGGCGGAATCTCATGGCAGCTGTACCGGACTTGGAACTCAAGACTGGTGGTTCGAAACGTGACCATTACGGGCGGCTACGGCAGTGGAATCATTCGTGCCGGCGGTGGTGCATTTGAAGTCACCGAGTGCGACCTGAGTGGCTGGGTTGATGGCATTGCATTCTTTGAGTCACATGGTGGTTCGGGGGCACTTGAGTTGCGCAACACCATCCTGCGAGCGCCTGCGAACTCAAAGTATTCCTCGATCGGGCTCTACATCCACCCCCATCTCAACCTGAATGCAGACACCATCACGGGCTTGGACTGGAATCGATACGTGATCTACGTAAACGGCACCCCAGCTTCGACTGGAAGACACGACCTCAAGGCAGTTTCCGCCATCAACTGCGCCCTCATCCAATCGGGCAGTAGTTCGCAAACCACGCTGATCCGTTGCTCCGAGTCTGGCCTGCCAAAGAACGGTGGTTCTTTCTTGAAGGGTCCTGTGACCTCGATCGGTTCAACCTGGGAGGGGGCCGGAATGATTGCTGTGCTTGAGGGCGTTGCTGCAGAACGAAGCTTTATCAACGACACAATCCGACCGAAGAGCACTTGGATGGCTCTTGGATCAAAGACAGCGGGCACGGTCACACTTACAGGCGCTCAGGTCGACCTTGCTGGCAAAGCAGCACTGCTCAAGTTGACTTCGGCATCCACCACTGCAGTCACGATCACTTCTTCACAGATCAGGTCCACCAGTTCATCCTTCCCGATCAACGCAGAGGGCGGCTCAGTACGGCTAGTCGGTACAGCGGCTCCTCGGAATTCTCGGGCAGTCCTGCCCGGCCGACTGATTGTCTGAGCCGCTCAGCAGCATCACCAAAATCACCCGCTTGTAGAGAGCAGCTAACCCTCCCCGAGAAGTTTGGGTTGGTGAAGATTCAGGATTTCAGTTGCTCGGTCAAGGTCAGCCGCAGTGTCGATATCAACGACCGGAATGGAATCCTCAAATAAGGGCAGGATCCTTCGGCCGCTCATGGATCCTCCTCGGATGACTGCCGGCCGGATGACATCAATCATGCCGTTATGCACCCAGGCTTCGGGAAGGGCCTGCCGTGGCTGATTAAACCACTCTTCCTCCCAGGTGCCAACGAGCGGCTCGATCATCCCATCCTCAGTCAAACTCCACATCTTGAAAGGTGACTTTGCAGCCGGGCTGAGAGACCGGAGTGAATCACACTCGGGACGTTTTCGGAGCATCCTGATGGAACGGTCGATCATGCCTACTGGCCGTAGCGGG
>WLLG01000057.1 GCA_009700815.1 Actinomycetota bacterium | reverse complement strand
GTCATAGACGAGGTGCCAAGCCCGTCACCTCGGGCCGACACCTCTGGAGAAAAGCGCCCACTCGATTCGCCATTCTCTGGGTTTGTGTTCAAGGTGCAGGCAAACATGGACCGCTCTCATCGCGACCGGATCGCGTTCTTGCGAGTGTGTTCGGGCCGCTTCGAGCGCGGCATGGTGGTCATTCAAGATCGCAGCAGAAAGCCCTTCGCCACCAAGTACGCTCACTCGGTTTTTGGCCAAGAACGCGAGACCCTCGAAGAGGCCTTTCCGGGAGACGTAATCGGCCTGGTGAACGCAAATGATGTGCGCGTGGGAGACACCTTGTGGGCAGAGACCGCTGTGACATTCCCAGAGATCCCAAGCTTTGCCCCAGAGTTCTTTGCCATTGCGCGCACCACCGATGTGAGTCGCACCAAGCAGTTCAGAAACGGCATCACCCAGCTAGACGAAGAGGGTGTCATTCAGGTGTTGCGTGACCCTGACTACGGGGATCAGTCACCTGTGCTAGCAGCTGTTGGTGCGCTGCAGTTTGAGGTTGCAAAGCACCGGCTCGAGAATGAGTTCGGCGCTCCCGTTGAGTTCTCCATGACGAACTACAAAGTGGCCCGGCGTACCGACGCCGAATCCGCACCCACGCTTCGGGCCATGCAAGGCGTAGATGTTCTGGCTCGCAGCGACGGCACATTGCTGGCTGTCTTTGAGTCCAGTTACTGGCTGGATCGCCTGATTGCCGAGCAGCCCGAGCTGACCTTGGATCGCCTCGTTGCAGAGGGCGAACTGCGGCAGTAGAAGCCTCTGCGCCCGCGCCCGCAGCCGCAGCCACAGCCACAAAACACCACTACTCGGGCAATTATCGGCGAAGATGGTGAAGCATGACAGACCCCCACCACCCAAATGACCCCGATGGCGCAGGCAGCCCTGACGGCTATCAATTCCAGCGTGACCGGAACTTGGCACCAAGCACAAAGCAGGTCGCTCAGCGGCGTCGACTGTTTGTAGCATGCGGCTTGGTTGCCGTATTTCTCATTGTCCTAGTTGTTGGCAGCATGCTCTCGGGAGGCAAGACCAAAGAGGATGCAACCCAGGGTGGCGCTACGAGCAGCAGTACCTCAACTGCGGAATCCGAAGACGCAAGCACGACAACCGAACTCAAGAAGCCTGCGGTCAAAGACCCACTTCAGGTTCCCGTACCTGCAGTAAAAGGGCAGCTCGTCAACCCAGCAAGCTCGGGTCACATGTGGTCGGCCGAGGTGCCGGGGCTGTTGACCTTTCGAGGTAACCCCACCCGCTCGTATTACGGCAGGGGCCCCGTCCCAAAGGCCCCGAAAGTTGCTTGGTACTACCCCAAGGACGGCGGGATGTGTTCGAGCTCCTCGTCGAAGGGAGTGACAAAGTCTTGGTGCGGAATGGGTTGGACAGGACAGCCGGCAGTGTTCAATCGCGATGGTCGCTTGTGGGTCGTGTTCGGGGCCTACGACGGCGCTGTCCATTTCATGGATGGCAACACGGGCGAAGATATTCTTCCCCCGTTCAAGACTGGCGACATCATTAAGGGCTCCGTCACGGTGGATCCGAACGGCTTTCCGATTGTCTATTCAGGCAGCCGTGACAGCTACTACCGGGCCCTCGCAATCGACCGACCGGGCGAGGCCGTTGAGCTCTGGAAACTGTCGGCCACCGCTGTATCTCCCACTTTATGGAATGACGACTGGGATGGTTCGGGTCTGATTCTTGATGACTATTTGCTCGAGGGCGGAGAGAACAGCCAATTCCACATGGTCAAACTTAATCGCGCCTATGGCGCCGATGGCCTGGTGACAATCGACCCCAAGCTGGTGTTCAATACGCCAAGCTGGGACCAGCAGGTCATCAGCGACCTTGCCAGAAATCGGGCAAAAGAGATGTCTATTGAGGATTCCGTCGCTGTGTCTGGCAACACCGTCTACTACGCCAACTCTGGCGGATTGGTCTCGGGTTGGGATCTTGAGCCTGAAATAGCGGGGACCGGTGAGCCCAAGCAGACGTTCCGATACTGGGTTGGTGATGACACCGACGCCAGCATTGCAATCGATGCCGAGGGGTTCTTATACGTGGCAGTTGAGTACGAACGAGGCAACTCGCGATCAGCCGAGGTGGGACAGTTGATGAAGCTTGACCCCAAGAAGCCGGATGATCCGCTTGTGTGGAAATACGACGATCGCGTTGCAGCAACAGCGGGATTTTGGACTACTCCTGCTCTTTACAAAGACGTCGTCATTGCGGCGACAAATGGCGGGAAGTTGCTGGCGCTTGACCGCGAAACTGGTGCCGAACGATGGACCATCAAATTGCCGGGACCAACCTGGCAATCACCAGTGACTGTTGAGAACACGCTGGTCTACGGCGACTGCAACGGTGTGCTTCGCGGCTACGACGTTTCGGATACCAAAGTGGTGCCACCACAGCTGTGGGAACTCAAGCTGGGCGGGTGCATCGAGGCCACACCAGCTGTGTGGGAAGGCTCTATTTTTGTGGGTACTCGCGGCGGCAAGTTCTTTGCCCTGCGCGATGACGGGAAGCTCACCTCGCCAACAGAAAACCTGTCGGTGGGTGCCGGCGACTAGGAGTTCTGTGCGTTAACCGGTTAGCTCATCGGCACCGTTGTGTTCGAGGTGCCAGCCGCGTCGCCAGTTGCGTCGCCAGTTGCGTCGAGCGGCAGCCAGGTTGGGAGTCCAGCGGTCAGATTCTTACTACCCGGAGCGTCGGCCTGATTCCACCGCGTGGCCTCATACGCAACGCCCTGATAACGAATTTGCGAGCCGGCCTCGTACGCAACAGCGCCGCTCCAATCGGGAAGGCTCGCCCCAAGATCCTTCAGCGACCCTGCAAGATCAACCGAGACTGGTTGCCAAGGGGTTTCCCATGGTCGATCTGGACTCGGCGCGTCACCCTGGGTGTACCACTTTGCCTGGTATGCCATCCCCTGAAAGAGAACTCGCTTCCCCTTGGCATAGACCGAAGCCTTGTTCCAAGCGGGATACGTGCCGTTAGGAAGGTCTGGCTTGGGAGCAGGTCGATCGTTCGGCATGACAGGGCCGAGGTAGCGCCAGGGTGAATCCCACAGGTTCTCGACGCGCTCATCGGGTCGATTCTCTTTGGTCCACCATTTCGCGACGTACACGTTTCCGTGCCAAACGATCTTCTGACCCTCAACATAGATCCGGCTGTCCTGCCATATCGGGTAGGGACTCGTGAGCGCATCATCGACAAGAACTGGCCGTTCGGTAGTCGTGGTCACCTGCTCATCCTTGCCAATTGCCCGCCCCGTCAGGTTGTTCAGAATTCGAGAGAATTCAAGCGGTTCCTGCTTCACCCCACTGCATGTGTTGCTCACAATGAGTTCGTCCATCTGAGACCCGCAGGGACCATCTCGGTTCGCCGACCACAGCGAGAGTCGGCCAAGGCCGTTCACTTTGGCAAAAGAGATCAACGCCTGTGCGTCCGAAATGGTGAACTGATCAGGGATGGTGTCTTGCGTTCCCACCATTGGGGTTGCGCCGATTTTGCCCCAGAGTTCAGCCGGCTGCAGCTTGTTGCCCGCCCGCTCATAGGCACCGTCTAGCTGTGTGAAGGTTGACTGCAGAGCTTCCTCGTTTGCAGCCGCCATCGACATTGATTCCGGACGGCCAGCCCCGTAGTCCATGGTCATCACATTCACCCCGGCAAGGTCGACCCCAGCAGCAAGCGTGGCCTCAACGGCCGCAAGGCCATCTGCGGTTAGTCCCTGCGGGGCAACCGGGAGTGTCAACCACACAGCAAGCTCTCGGTTCGCCTTCGTTGCTTCATCCTGAAGGAGCTTCAGCGCTTCACCTCGGCGTTGATTCGCTGCAGTGTAGGCTAGCGCTTCGCCTTCAATATCAAAATCTACTGTTGCAAGCTCGTACCGGTTAATCACCTCTCGGTAGGCCTCTGCAAGATCGGCGGGCGACTTACAACGAAGGGCAAGTTCGGAGTTGCTCAGACCACCAAATGACACAATCGCGTTTCCACCAGCTGCTCGTAGACGCGTAATCCTGCGATCAAGGTCGAACGAGGTAGCCGCTCCATCAAGGTCTACGTAGGTCCCCCAGGTTGGGGCACACCCGCCGTCTCGATCGGCAACGATAAAGCCAAGTACTACATCTTTTGAGCCACCTTCTACGGGGTTCTCAAACGGAAAAGTCGGAACCAACGTGGCGTCAACATACGGGGCAAACCACGCCGTCGGATTGCCCTTCGCCGATTGATCTACAGCCCGGTTCACAAAGCTCACAGTTGCGAAGCTCACGCCTGCCACCAGCAGAAGGGCCACTACCACCCGAAAAAAGGAGACGCGGCGGCGTGGGGTTTTCACAGCCTCCGCTGTCTCAGGCTCGATTGACACAGCCTCGGTTGATTCCGGCTCGGTTGATTCCACTACGCAACTCCACAATCTCTTTAAGTAGCGCCTGCTGCAGGCCCTATTTATTTAATTACTGATCAAGATCTTGACTATTTCTTGAGACTTACCCAATGTTCAAGAGTTCTCTCATCTTCACTAGATACTGATACAGAAGGGTCGGAGGGGACTCCATAGGTAGATATCTGCATTCGCTTGCCAATTCAAGGGTTCTCCCGTATAGATGTTCGAATGGCTACATCCAATTTTTCCTCCCCGCCTGATTGTGACGATTCAGCCGAGAGTGCAAACGCAGAGCTACCGCTCAGGGCACCCGGCAGGCGACAAATAGGCGCAGATAAGCGCACCGGGCCCATGCCGGCAGTGCCAGAAGCACCTTCGCGTCGTGCAATAAGCGGTGCCAGGTTTGCCATTGCCCTCACCCTTATTGCCTACGCCTCGTACCTGGTGGATCAGATCTATCGCGTAGTTCAGAATCCTTTGTCTATTCGCGTCGTCATCGATACGGCTACGTATGCACTCGTTGTGTCGCTGCTCACTGCCTCTGCACTGGCCTACTTGGTCACCAGACTCGGCTACCTCTACCGAATCCAAGAGCATCACCGGGTTCCACGAGCCAGCATTGATGATTACTTCACGGTGGCAATGCCCACGCTCACGGCCATCATCCCTTCGTATAAAGAAGACGCTCGTGTCGTGCGGCAGACCCTGTTGTCCACGGCTTTGCAGGAATACCCGTTTATGCGAATCGTCTTGCTGATTGACGATCCGCCGAACCCAACAAGTCCAGAAGAACAAGCGATCCTCGAAGCAGCACGCGGCTTGCCACTTGAGATCGAAGAACTCCTACGGCCCCTCCGCACCAAGTTTGAGCATGAGCTCGACGCGTTTGAACGACACGACTCCGCTGCCGATGTCGACAGTGAAGTTGACCCCATTCAGCAGATCACTCACCTTGCTGACCTCTATGCCGAGGCAAGCAACTGGTTCCACGAGCAAGCCCTAGCCAATCCAATCATCGACCACACTGACTTGTTCTTGTCCAACAGCGTGCTCGGTCGACTCGGGACAGAGATGGGCGAGGTAGCTTCTGCGCTGAACACTGCTGCGGCTGCCGAAACGCAGCTCAGTCCGCGCCGCATGTTGCAGTTGCATCGGCGGCTGGCCTGGATCTTCCGGGCGGAACTATCGAGCTTTGAGCGCAAGCAGTACTCCTCACTTTCGCATGAGGCCAACAAGGCCATGAACCTGAATAGCTACATCGGCTTGATGGGCCGGCGCTTCAAAACTCAAGAGATGGTCGGCGGTACCGTGCTGATCGAAGTTACTGGCGAGGCCGCAGATCTGGAGTTCCCTGACCCCGAATACGTCCTCACCTTGGATGCAGACTCCACCCTGCTACCTGAGTACTGCCTGCGCCTTGTGTACTTGATGGAACAGCAAGAATTTTCTGATGTTGCTGTTTCTCAAACCCCCTATAGCGCCTATCCGGGTGCCAACAATCGAATCGAACGCATCAGCGGCGCAACAACTGACCTACAGCACATCGTGCATCAGGGCCTCACCCGAGACTCCGCCACGTTCTGGGTGGGAGCCAACGCCGTACTGCGCAAACAGGCGCTAGATCAGATTTGTGAACTTGATTTCGAGAATGGACTCCCCATTCGGCGATATGTGCAGGATCGCACTCCGATTGAAGATACTGAGTCAACGATCGATATTTGCATTCAAGGCTGGAAGCTCTACAACTTTCCGGAGCGTTTGAGCTACAGCGCAACTCCCCCAGATTTCGGTTCGCTCTGCGTGCAACGTCAGCGCTGGGCAAACGGCGGACTACTAGTAGTGCCGAAGTTCCGCGAACTGTTCAGGCTTCGACGGTCTCAGATCGGTTTGCGCGCCGCCCGCGAAGGCTTCTTGCGTTTGAACTACTTGGCTTCAATTGCCTGGGCAAGCTTTGGGCTTATCTTGCTGCTCATCTATCCCTACAACAGCCAGCTTGTGAGCCCTCTGGCCATGCTTGCGGCGGTACCGTATTTCGTTGCGCAGTCAACTGACCTGAGGCGATGCGGATACCGGCGAAGCGATGTGCTTCGGGTGTACGGCTTGAATTTCTTGCTACTCGCCGTCAACACTCTTGGAGTCCTCAAATCACTCGAGCAGTCCATTGGCGGGCAGAAAATCGACTTTGCCCGTACCCCAAAGGTGCGCAACCGCACTGCTGCACCACTCACCTTCGTACTCGTTCCCTACATCATCGTGATCTGGTCTGGGTACACGCTGTGGCATGACATTCGGAACAATCATGTGAGCCACGCAGCGTTCGCTGCGATCAATATGACGCTGACGGCTTATGCGCTGATCGCTTTCGTGGGGCTGCGAAATTCATTTTCAGATATTCGGGTGAGCCTTGCTGCGCACCTGTATAAGCCAGTGAAGAAGAACTCAGTAGTTGAAGAACCTGATTGGGTCTCTGTGCTCTATTACGGCTCGGCAGAAACCTCACGCTCCTCAACTGTGGCACCGCGCGTCGCAGCGTTGGCGCTAGTAGACCTTGAGCCAGAGCTCCTCGGCGACATCAGCGAAGACCCTCGAACAGCTCACGCTATTCACGCAGCCAATCCAGAGGCTCAGGGTTTACTTACAGAAGGTGCCGCGGCGGATACCTCATCCGCTAAGCGGCGGCGCAGTTTTCTGTGGGGATCTAGAAGTAATTCGGAGGGCCGCTCCTCTGACACGAACAGACTCGGATGGCTTTCTCGGACGCACAAAGACGAGACCCAAGCCGCCACAGGCGCAGAGGCTGCCGCGACTGCTGCACTCATCGCCCAGGTAGGCGAGTACGTCAAAGGCAGTGGCGGTGAGTTCACGGTGCGCTTTGAAGACGGCAAGGTAGAGATCACCGTGGGTAAGTCAGGGTCACTCGACCAAGAAGATCCAGCAGATGATGGCCTTGTCATTGACCTGAGTGACTCAGGATCTGCCGATCAAGATGTGAGCCCTTCACCCATCGCTGGCAGCTAGCAGCCTGCAACAACCTGCAGCAACCTGCAGCAACCTGCAAAGAGATTTTTGCCTATACCAATGGTGATAGTTCACTTCACAATAGAACTGATCAACCGACTTGGTGACAGAGGTTCCTTGAACGAGGAACTCAAGGCAATCTGCAACTACGCCAAGTCCAGGAAAGATATGAATCCAGAAGTCGATAGTCCTAAGTCACACAAACTCACCTCGAAGGCGGAGCGTTCAGCTTCGCCGGCCCGGCGCTTCGGGGCTGGTTTGCTAGCTGTAGCAATCGCTGCTGCAGGCTTTTTGGCATTTCCTCAGCAGGCTTCGGCCGCTGGAACTAGAACAGTGAGCGTATCGCTGAGCTGCAGCAGCACGAGTTTGAGCCTCGGTTCAAGCACTACCTGCACGGGCGGGGTTACCGACAGCAACACCGGCACAAAGAACGTTCCCGACGGCACGGCAGCGATCACTGTCGACTCAGGGAAGATCGCTGTGCTCACCGCCTGCACGCTGGCTTATGTCGCCACAGCGAACAAGTCCGAATGCTCGTTCAAGATCATCGTTCTCGCCATAGGGGACGGGACACCAAACTTGAAGCTTGCGTATACGAGCACCGACGATCACGTAAACACGACGAAGTCCTTAGGGCTCACCACGTCGGGTTCCACCTTCAAGCAGTACTCGGCACAAACGCTCACTGCTGGCAAACAAGGAGCCAGCCTGACGGTGTTCAGCGTGGGGTGTGCAAGTGCGAGCACCCGCTATGTCGGGGCGTTCGTCTCAACCGGCGGCGACCCTGCGACGGCCGGCAGGGTGAGCACAAAGGTCTGGGAAACCAGCCCCGCAGCAGATGGTTCCTTCCAGTTTGATACCGCCCTTGAGGCCGACCACCCGACCGGAAGCTTCTATACCCGCTTCTACTGCGCCAACGCTTCGCCAAGTTCGTACTCCGCTGACTCCATACTGAGTACTTCCTCGCTCTATACCTACGTCGTATCTGCTGCGGCAGTTGCAGGTGCAGCCGCACGAACCGGGCCGGCGGCCGATACGAGCAGGGTGGCGGGCTTGTTCAGTTCTGACCCGGACGACACCTCGGGTATCGATAACGAATTCATTCCTGGCGCACAGATGATCACCCTGAAACAACGAGTCGACGCAGCCGCGCCAATCGTTTCAAGAGTCGACCGCTTGAGCCAAGCGTTCCTCGGCAAAGTTCCACCCCGCAACTTTGTTGATCTGTGGGTCAAGAACCTTGCAGCAGGCAAGACCGACGCACAGTTGGTAGCCGCACTCGCCGCCACACCCGAGTACTTCTGGTCTTACGCACTACTCACCCCAACACAGTTCGTGGACCGCGCCTATTTCGTGCTGCTCGGCCGGGTAGCCACAGCCGCTGAGCGCTCAACAATGGTCAACGCACTGACCACTGGCAAACAATCACGCCAAGCGGCACTCGGAGCGATTGCCTCTTCGCCCGAACACATCATGAAAACGGCGAACCGAAGCTATGTGACTGCCGCATATCAGGCACTCACTACCATCATGCCAACTCAGGCCTTGCTTGGTCAGTACACCAACGACCTCAATGATCGGGGATCAAAGGTGGCCATGCTTGAGAACCTTGCACTGAGCCGCTCAGCCTTCGAGAACTGGATCGCCGCCCTTGCGGCCAACCCAGCCAACGCCCGCTTTTGATCAGCAGTAGAGCAAGGCTGACGCCTGTCAGAAATCTCCGGTTTCTGGTACCCATGCATGACGCTGGTAGAGTGAAGCTTCTGGGGCTGTAGCTCAGTTGGCTAGAGCACTGCCTTTGCAAGGCAGGGGTCGTGGGTTCGATTCCCATCAGCTCCACATCAAGAAACCCCCGCTACGGCGGGGGTTTCTACGTTTTACCTGAGGCACGCTGCAAGATACTCGTTGCTTTTCACTAACTAGCTACAACGCGTTCTTAGACAGTAAGGTGATGGCACTGGGTTTGGTGGAGACTCGGTGGTTTGGTTTTCTGGTTAGCTCACTGACGCTGCTTGAGCGTAGTGGGCCTGCTCGAACTCGGCAGGTGGAATGTCGCCGAGTGCGCTGTGGAGGCGCTCGTTGTTGAACCAGTGCACC
>WLLG01000056.1 GCA_009700815.1 Actinomycetota bacterium | reverse complement strand
TGTTGATTCCAGGCAATCCAGTCAAGATGTCAGCCGTTTCTGAGGGCCCCGAGACGCGAGTCCCTTGGGTGGGGGAACACACCCAAGAGGTACTGCACGCAGAACTCGGACTCTCAGAAGCTGAGCTCACTACCCTGCGCGAGCAGGGCGTGATTACCTAACTCAGGCTGCAGCGCCGTCGAACAATGCAGCAGCGATGAGTTCCTCGCAGCGTGCGGTGTCATTAAACGAGATCTGCAACTGCTTTGCCCTGCGGAAGTAGAGCTGGATCTCGTATTCAACCGTAAAGCCCACTCCGCCAAAGATCTGCTGTGCCATTGCTGTGGTGTCGCGGTAGCTCTTGCAGGTGAACGCCTTGGCCATCGGCGCCAAGCTTGAAATCGACCGACCGACAGAGTGTGCCCAAGCTGCCTCATGTACGAGCACCCGGCCGCCGTCAATAGAGGTCTTGGAGTCAGCCATGTAGTGCGCCAGAGCCTGAAAAGCACCAAGTGGCTTATCAAACTGCTCGCGGTCCTTGGAGTATTGAACCGTAATCTCTAAGGCGTGTTCTGCACCGCCGGTTGCCATAGCAGCAGCGAGCACCATGCCTTCCTCCATGACCTTTTCCCAGGTTGCCCAACCAGTTCCGGCTGCGCCAATACGATCCTGAGCCGAGACTTGAACCCCATCAAACTCGACTCGGTACTGCGTGTCAGAACTAATAGACATCCGCTGCGAGAGCGTTACCCCGTCAGCTGTGGGATCGACCAGAAACAAATCGACATCCCCAGCGCCTTCACCGGTGCGGGCGAGTACAACGAGTCGGTCTGCCGAAGATGCAAACTGCACATGCTGTTTCGTCCCCGTCAGGGTAAATCCTTCGCCGTCATTCACAGCACGCATCTGAACACCTCGAGGGCTAAAGCTGTTTTCAGGCTCAAGCCATGCCGGGGTGAGAATCACTTCACCCTTGGCAATTCTTGGAAGCCAACCGGCTTTTTGCTCCTCGGAGCCCGCTCGCACGATCGCTCCGGCAGAGAGCACACAGCTCACAAGGTGAGGAGTCGGAGCTAGTGATCGGCCAATTTCCTCGTACAAAATGACGCCTTCGATCATGGTCATCTCGGAGCCGCCATATTGCTCAGGCAGAAGCAATCCAAGCAGATCCAACTCTGCAAGTTGCGCCCAAAGTTCCACCGAGTACCCGGTCGGGTCATCCTCGGCAGCGCGCACTTCCTCAAGGGAGGCGTACTGCGCCAACAGGCCTGCGACCATCTCTCGCAACATGTCTTGTTCTTCTGTGAAATCAAGGTCCAACATGGAATTTCTGCTTTCTTTGTTCTGGATTGGTGATTACGGAATCCACTGCTCGCCTGAACGCGACCAAGGGTTATCTGTTGGTGAATCTGGCAAGGCAAGGCGCACCTCGCAGGTTGAGGCAACGACATAAGTCGAAGGATCCGCCTCGGCAGCGCCCACCGAGAGCGCAACATCAATCGAGACCCAGCCACACCCAGCCGAGTCAGTTGAAACTGCAGTAACTATGGCAGTAAAGACCATGCGATGGCCGGGAAACACCGAGGTCTTCATGCGGAACTTCATCCGACCCAAGCGGGCTCGAGGTCCTGCCCAATCTGTGACGTAGCGCTCGAACCATGCAGCTTGATTCGGCGTGTTCAGGAAAATATCTGCCACACCGTTGCGTTCGGTTGCGAACTTGTAGTCATGATGCATAGGTCGCCAGTCACGGCTAGCAAGCGCACCCAGCACAACAGTGGTCGGCGTCACATCGATTGCTAACTCGGGCAGGGACTGACCGACTGCAACTTGGCCCAACAGGAGTCTCGCCTCGGCAGTCATGACGCCGCTCCTTCTTGGTCCCGGCGATAGCCAAACCCGGTATAGGACTCAATGCCGACCAACGCCCCGTGTTGGTTTTTGAACTCAACGTCAATGACCCAAAATCTCCCGGAACCCAGCTTGGTCGTCTTGGGGCCCGAGACTGATTTGAGTACTTGGGAGTTACTGATCCGATCCCCAGCACGGACTGGCTCATAGAAAATAATCGTGTTGTCCGTCATCACAGCCTCGGGAAGTTCAAAAATCTTCTTGAGGTCAAAGTGCACCTGCAGCGCGACTTGCTCACCCTCGGCTCCGGGCTCCCAATAGTGCGGCCGCATCCAGAGTGACAAGGTAGTCGGCGGAAGAATTCGGCCCGAGGTCAGCTCTTGAGCGACTGCATCATCCCAAAAAAGTGGGTTGGCATTTTCAGTGGCTGCGAGGGTGTTGTAGGCATAACTGTTCTCCACATCGAACGTCGCAATTTGCAGGTACTGCGATATGCCAATCACCGAGGTCACTGCAACGGGTAGGTCGGTCATGCGATTGCTCCTGATACTTCGAGTTCGGCAATCTCAGATTCAGCCAAGCCCAGCTGCGTCAAGAGTTCCATGGTGTCACTCACAGCACCATCACGAATCTGATACGGCCCATCGGGTGCAACTGTTCCTGCCCATGTGGGCGCACTCTGCAAAAACTCTCCTGCTGTATCTGACACTGCGGAGGCAACGAGACTGCGAGCGACATATTGCTCGTCGACGACTGCCTCGGCCACGGTGTTGACTGGCGCAACGCAGGTGTTCGCTGCGCCAAGAACCTCGACCCACTCATCTCGGGTTCGAGTAGCAAACCGCTGCGCTAACGCAGCGCGAATCTGATCCTGCTTCTCGTCATCGAGTTGCGCATCAGCAAACTCGCCGAGTTCGAGGAGTTCGCATAGGTTCCGCCAGAACTGAGCCTCGATAGCTCCAACAGAAATATGTTTTCCATCGGAGCAGGTGTAGATCTCGTAGCACGCGTACCTGCCCGTCAGTATGTAGTGACCGGGGCCAGGTTCGACTCCCGTTGCAAGGTACTCGTCCACATACAGCGACATGAGAGCGAAAGCGCCGTCGGCAATCGAGACATCGAGATAGCTTCCAACACCCGAGGTGGCTCGGCCTAAGAGCGCTGCCATGATGGCCATGCTGGCTTGCATGCCACCAGCCGCAATGTCCGCAACTGTGGCACCGGGCAGCGCTGGCCGGCCGTCGGCCTGACGGCCCGTGCAGTCCAGAAATCCGCTCGTGGCCAAGTAATTAATGTCATGACCTGCCCACTGAGACCGCGGTCCGGTTTGCCCAAACCCGCTAGTTGAGCAGTACACGATTCCGGGGTTGCGCTGATTCACGTCCTCGTAGCCAATCCCTAGGCGAGCAACTACGCCTGGCCGGAAAGATTCGATGATTACATCCGCAGTGTCAGCAAGTCCTAGAAATGCCTCGCGACCAGCGTCGGCCTTGAGGTCAAATAAAGCTCGCTTCATATTGCGGTTACCGGAGTAGGCGTAATACGGAGGCACAATCTGCACGGCACCAGCGCGAGGAACTGCGCCAATCTTGATGACCTCGGCGCCGTAGTCAGCCAAGGTCCTTGACGCGCGGGCACCAGGACCCACCGAGGCAAGGTCAAGCACGCGGATATTCTGCAGCGCTGGTTGGCTCACGTTGCTTAGAAGTTTTTGGGTAGGCCTAAACCGCGCCGAGCGATGATGTTCTTTTGGATTTCTGAAGAGCCACCACCAATGGTGTCGATCACGGTGTAGCGATAGGTGGACTCTGATCGTCCTGCCATAGGTGCATCCTCGGTCTTGACGCGAAGCTGGGAGCCGGGGCCGCCAATATCCATCGATGCGTCTGCGAGTCGTCGTGACAACTCGGTCGCAAAGAGTTTGTACTCGGATGCAATCACTGTTGGCGGCTGGTACTCCTTACCGGCACGAACGAGCGCTTCAACCTTGACTGCCTCGGCAACAAACTTGAGTCCCATGACTCGCGCCACCTCGGCCTCGGTGTGAAGTGAAGCCATGCGTGAACGGATAACGGGATCGTTCTTGAGCGGTTCACCGTCACGGAGTGTGGTCAGCACGTACTCGGTCAACAAGTCAAGGCGCTGCTTGATCGGGGCATAGGTAAACATCGTGAAGCGCTCAAGGTCGAGCGCCTGAGAGATGTACTTGAACCCGTAATTGACCTCGCCCACAACAAACTCATCTGGCACAAAGACGTTGTCGAGCCAGACCTCATTCGTTCGCTCATCACCCATGGTCCAGATGCCATTGATGGTGATTCCTGGGTCGTCCAACGGAATCAGCATCAGTGAAATTCCGAGATGCTTATTGTCTTGATCGGTGCGAACCCCGCACCAGTACCACTCTGCGAAATGGGCCGATGTAGTCCAAGTTTTTTGGCCGTTTACTAACCAGCCGGTCTTGCCATCTTCGTTGGTGTGCGGCACACCCTTCATGCGCATCGAGGCGGCATCAGAACCTGCGTTGGGCTCGGAATAGCCAACAGCAAACTCGACATCGTTTTCTAGAATCATGGGAAGGAACATGTCCTTCAGGAAGTCAGAACCGTGAGCGATCAGCGTCTTGCCAATGATCCCAACACCCTTGCCGATCTGCGGTCCGCCTCGTCCGGCAAGTTCTTCGTTCAGGATGTACTCGTAGACACCCTCACCTTCTTGACCGCCGTACTCAGTCGGCCAAGTAATACCGAGCCACCCCTGATGACCTACCTCTTTCATAAAGGCACGTCGTTCTGGAGTGTCAACGATCTGCGCCATGTTTTCACGGGTCACATCGAAGATGTCGATTGTGTCGTGATCATCGCAAAAGGCAATTACTTCTTTGTTGAATGCTTGCTGATCTTCTGAGAACTCGAAATCCATTGTTTTGTCTCCGAACTTGTTATCTGACGACCCGTCAGATTGTAGTCGCAAATCTGTCGGTTTTGCCTAGCGGGCTGTTGTACATGACCCGCGCCATGGCATCTCGAAGTTGTCCGATCGGGACTCCGGACTGGGCTATTCCAGCCTGATGCGCAGCGACATGGGACAGCATGGACACCAGCACCACGGCAGTTGCCTCGGGGTCCACCTCTGCAGCCGCAAAGCCCGCTGCACGTTGGCGGGTCAGCACTTCAGTCGCGGCCACCGTAAAAGTGTTCAAGAGTTGAATCCGGCAGTCCCGGAAGCGCTGATCCCCCTCGAGTGCTGCTAAGTCGATGACAGCCATCAACGCCGAGTGATCGGCCCAGAAATCTAGGAATGCATCAGCCACGGCCTCGCAGGCGAGATACGCATTTTGGCCATGCCAGTTGGCGGCTTTCAAGGGGCGAATTAGTCGCTCGCCACCCTCCCCCACTAGCCGATCAGCTAGTGCCAACAGCGCCGACTCTGCATCTGGGAAGTACTGGTAAAAAGTGGCTGGAGAAGTTCCGGCCTCTCGGGCAATGTCAACGACTTTGAGATCACGGTACGAGGTCGTCTCGAGCAGGTCGCTCGTGCATTGCAACAGCCGTTGGCGCGTGGCTATGCCGCGACGGCCCGGAACTCGGCCGTCAACTGCCCGCAGGTCAGGATTCTCTGAGGGCTCCGCAGCGCTAGTCACGGATTACAAGCTAGAAGAGTCGCGTGAAAAACCAAACCAAAACTCCAATTGCTGCGAACCAAGCCAGAACGACCATCAGCAATCCGAGAAAGATCACACCAATCATCAGAGCCAGCACTGCAAGCGATGACCGCCGAGTAGCCCTTCGATCAGCTAGGTCTCGCTCCATTAAAACCAAGTTGCGAATATTGGCCTTGTAGACCATGTCAAAAACTGCACCAGCAAAGGGAATCAGACCGATCGTCGCCTCAATCCCCACGTTGATCAGCATCCGCAGCAGCGTGGGAACGCTGACACCGGCGGCAACCCCGGCAAGGACCACGGCCATGGACAGAGCTACCCCAGCAGCATCACCGACAACTGGAACCAGGGTGAGCAGACCGTCTATCCCGACTCGGCGATCAGTAGTTCCCGGCACGCGAAAGGCGCTATCAAGAATCCAAGCAAGTCGCTCAACCCAACTTGGTAGCGGTCGCGAATTAGGGCGACCCTTGCTGCGGCTCTTTCGGAACTGCTGCATTTCTTCACTAAATTCAGCCTGAGTCTGCGGAACCTCGCGCCCCTCGATGGGGCCAATATCACGCGGCTCGGAATTCACATACCCATCTTGTCAGTTAATAAAGCGCTCACCGTACGCAGCGATCATCTCTTCTGCGCGGCTCACCTCGGGTGCAGTCATCCCACCCGAGATCCACGAAGAGGTCAGGATTGACGTCACCCCGGCAGCGGCAAGTTCCTCGAGTAAGTCAGCTTTGGGTGCTGCCATGGGTGAGGCAATGATCTCGAAGGGTTTGTCTGCAGTCCCAGCATCTTCTCGGGCCTGTTGCAACACGGTGCAGTAGTTCAGTAACTCTTCAGGTGAATAGTGAACCCCAAGCCAACCATCGCCGATTGTTGCGGCTCTTCGGAACGCAATATCGGAGTGACCACCAACATAAATTGGAATCTGCGCTGGCGGGCAGGGTCGCATCTGCACGGGGGCAAAGTCATAAAATTCCCCGTGGTGCTCAACCATCTCGCCCGTCCAGAGAGCTTTCATGACCTGAATCATTTCTTCCATGCGTTTACCGCGTTTCGAAAATGGTTGCTCAAGCAGATCAAACTCTTCTCGCATCCACCCGGCGCCGACACCTAGGCCAATTCGCCCTTCTGAAAGGTACGCGGCCGTGCCAATTGACTTGGCTGCAAGAAACGGGTTCCGAGAGGGCAGCACAAACACATTGGTAATAAAGCGCAGCGTGGTAGTCACCGCTGCCATAGAAGCAATCGCTACCCAAGCATCTGGCCAGTCCTCATCGGGGCTGAACAACGGCGTACCGTCGGGCGTGTAGGGATACTTGGATTCGAGCGTGGCGGGAAAGAGCACATGATCCGATACTGCGACCGAATCAAATCCTGCTGCCTCACAAGCCCGCGCTAGTCGGTTCCAATCCTTTGGAGGAGCACCGATGAGACCATGACAAAACTTCATACTTACTACTCCTAGGACTCAATTGAGCGAAGCGCACGGTCGCGCAAGTCGAACTTCAACACCTTGCCACTCGCATTGAGAGGTAACTCGTCAACAACCTCGACATATTTCGGTGCCTTAAAGTTCGCCATGTTGTCCCGAGCCCAAGAAATAATCTCAGCCGGTTCGGGCACGGTCCCGCTCGTTGCAATCACGTAGGCATAGCCCACCTCACCCAAGCGCTCGTCGGGCACGCCAATCACTGCTACTTGAGCAATCTCTGGGTGGAGCAGCAGGAGTCGCTCTATCTCGGCTGGATAGGCATTGAACCCACCCACGATAAACATGTCCTTGATGCGGTCCGTGATGCGCAGGTAGCCATTGGCGTCCATGACCCCGACATCGCCAGTGTGGAACCAACCATCAGAGTCAATGGTCTCGGCAGTCTTGGCTGGGTCTTCGAAATAGCCGCTCATGATGTTGTACCCGCGAACGAGCACCTCTCCCGGTTCGGATGCGGGCAGTTCTGCACCAGCCTCATCGACCACTCGCACTTCTACCCCGGGATAGGCGCGACCCGAGGTGCTTGCAATGAGTTCAGCAGCGTCTTCGCTTCGACAAGTCGTAGCAATTCCCGACGCTTCGGTCATCCCGTATGCAGTGACCACTGTTGCAAACCCGAGTGTGTCTCTCATCTGCTCCACCAGTTCGACTGGAACGACCGCTGCGCCGGTGACGGCCAGACGAAGTGATGTCGTTCGCTTGGGATCAAACCCTGGATGATTGAGCAGGCCCTGATAAATCGTTGGGGGTCCCGGCAAAACGCTAATACTCTCGGACTCAATCAGGTCGAGGACGACATCGAGATCAAACACTGATACCGGAACCAGCGTCGCGCCCGAAATCAACGAGGAGATGATGCCCGCCTTGTACCCAAAGGCATGAAAGAAAGGATTGATGACTAGGTATCGATCACTCTCTCGTAGTCCAACAATATGGGCCCAGTCTCCGAACGCTCGCAGAGTCTGCGCGTGGGTCAGCATGACGCCCTTGGGTTGGCCAGTGGTGCCAGAGGTGAACAACAGATCAGACAAATCTTCTCCGGAGATCTGTGCAACCCGTTCTGTCACAGCGCTTTGATCGGCCGTTTCTTCGTGCTCTGCAATGAATTCATCCAGGGTGCAGGTTTCGGCTGGACTGATCCCCGCATCACGCAATAGGACAATTCTCTCTAACGCTGGCAAATCGCCTTCAGTTGCACGCAGCATCGAGACGTACTCGTTGCCAAGAAAACCCTCGACTGTAAACAGCATCCGAGCGTGACTTCGACGCAGAATGTCTTCAGCCTCTAGGCCTTTGTATCGAGTGTTGAGCGGAACCAGAACTGCGCCGGCAGATTGCAGGCCCAGCAGGGCCACGATCCACTCCCAGCAGTTTGGGGCCCAGATAGCAATGCGATCACCTTGCTGCACTCCCTCGCTGATCAGCGCTGCGGCAAGTTTGTTTACCCGTTCGAGCAACTCCGAGTAGGTCATCCTCATCGCTGGAGCGCAGGAGTGATCTACCACCACCTCCGCAGCGGAACGGTCCTGGGCAACAGCACGGAGCAGCGCAGGAATCGTCGCATACTGAAGGTCTGCACGGGACCCTTCCTCGGATATTCCCGGTGCTTCAGTCATCTGCCTTCACCGAGTGCTCCGGCCTGACGCAGTGACGCCACTTGTTCTGCGGTGTACCCGAGCACCTCTTCGAGGACCTCATCGTTGTGTTGGCCTGCAGTTGGTGCAGGTGTGGGATCAACGGGCTCTTCACCCAGGAACTTCACCGGGTACGGGATCATGTCTGCGCCATGAGTCTCATGCGGCATGAACCCAAGCCGGTCAATGAACTGCGGGTCTCGAGCCAGAGTCTCGGGTGTGTTGACGGGCGCAATCGTGGTGTTGTGCTCCCCAGACCAGATCACCCATTCGGCTGTGGTCTTGGTCTTAAAGATCTCGGCCAAAATTTTGCGCAACTCCATATTGTCTTTTGCGTGATCACCAAACTTTGATCCTGGCCACTTCTCAAAGAGGTCCATCCGGTCAACGCCAGCACAGAAGTTCTTCCAGAACTCTTGCTCCGAAGCCATAAACAAGATGTGCGAGTCAGAGGATTCGTAGATCTGATAGCGAACGCCTGTTGTCATGCCAGCAGTTCCTGGTGCTCGGCGTTCGTAGTTATCAGCCTTGTTTCCAGTGACTTCTGATTCTGGTCGCTCGTAGGCCTTGAACGTCTCGCTGCGGAGCCAGTCCATCGCCGCAGATGCATCTGATTGGGCAACTTCTAAGAAGCAGCCTTGACCAGTTTCACGGGCACGAATCACGCCAGCTAACACTCCAAAGGCAGCGAACAAGGGGCCGGCATGAATCCCTACCGACGGGTGTTCGGGGATAAACGGAAGGCCATCTTCGGTGTAGCCCGGCTTGACCAATCCAGCCCAAGTGTCATAGGCGATCCCGTGACTCGGAAGATCGGCGTAGGGTCCAGTCATTCCGTAGCCAGAGATGGTGCAAAAAACAATCCGAGGATTGATTTCTTTCAGGTCCTCAAAGCCAAGGCCACGCTTTGCCAGCGCTCCCGGACGCATGGCCTCGATCACCACATCGGCATCTCGAACCAAGTCACGAAACACGTCTTTGGCTTCTTCTGTTTTTAAGTCCAAGGTGATGGAGCGCTTGCCTCGGTGGATATGCCAATGCAAAAGCGAGGAGTCTTCAATGATGGGCCA